>NZ_JBWPVO010000007.1:0-220797 GCF_056590155.1 Isoptericola sp. GX10416
ATGCACCAAGGCCGCCTCGTCATGGACGGACCCGTCGACCAGGTCACCACCGCCTACAAGAAGTTCGTCCGCGCGCAGCGGAACAAGAGCTAGCCCTGGCACACCCCGCACCAGAACAGGTTGCGGCCGGCCAGCTCCTTGAGCAGCACGGGGGCACCGCAGACCCGGCACGGCTGCCCGTCACGGTGGTACACGTAGAACGCCTGCTCCGGCGGCACGGCTCCGGGATCCCCGTCGGAGTTCTGGCGGGTCCGGCGTCGTGCGTCCGCGGCACCGCCGTCGGCCGGCCCGGACCGGTGCTCGGGCCGCGTGGTGACGATCCGGCCGGTGTCCGCGCCGTCGCGCATCAGGACGACCAGGTCGTCCCAGACCGCCGCGAGCGCCGTCGCCGGGACGTCACGCCCCGGGCGCAGCGGGTCGACGCCCGCGCGGAACAGCGCCTCGGCACGGTAGATGTTGCCGACCCCGGCGATCACGGCCTGGTCCATGAGCTGCTGCCCGACGGTCACGCGCGAACGCCGGGCCCTGGCGACGAACGCCTCGCGCGCCGCGCCGAGGGACGCCCGGCCGCCGTCGGGCCGGATCGGGTCCGGCCCGAGCCTCGCCTCGACGCCCGCCTTCTCGACGGGCGTGAGCACCTCGCACGCGGTGGGACCGGTCAGGTCTGCGACGGCGTGCGGGCCCAGCAGACGAGCCCGCACCGCCCCCCGCGGGTCCGGCGGGACCCACTCCCCCGGCGTCGGCACGGGAGCGGGGAGCGAGTCGCGCTCACCGATCCGTCGCCGCGGTGCCCCGATGGCGTGCACGACGTCGGTGCTCCCGTCGCCAGCGAACGTCCAGGCCCCGTAGAGACCCAGGTGGACACGGAGCCAGTGCACGGGCTCCTGGGGCACGGAGGCTGACGGGGCGGCCGCGAAGCCGACGAAGAGCTGCTTCCCCCAGGCCTCGGCCGTCACCACCGTGCCGCCGTCGAGCAGCGACGCCCCGGCCGCGAACCGGCCCTGCGGGCTGGTGACGCGCACCGGACGGCCGCCGAACAGCTCGCGCAGCATGCGGGCGAGCCGGTGGACGGTGTGCCCCTCGGGCACGTCAGGCGGAGGTGCGCGACGCCTCGTAGGCGGCGAGCTGGTCGATCCGGCGCTGGTGGCGCTCGTCGCCGGAGAAGGGCTCGGCGACGAAGGCGTCGACCAGCGCCGCGGCCTCCTCGAGCGAGTGCATGCGTCCACCGACGGCGACGACGTTCGCGTCGTTGTGCTGCCGGCCGAGCGTGGCGGTCTCCCGCGACCAGGCCAGGACGGCGCGCACACCCGTGACCTTGTTCGCGGCGATCTGCTCGCCGTTGCCCGACCCGCCGATGACGATGCCCAGCGACCCGGGCTCCGCCACGACGGCCTCCCCCGCGGAGAAGCAGAACGACGGGTAGTCGTCCAGCGCGTCGTAGGCGTTGGCACCGTGGTCGATGACGTCGTGCCCCGCGGCGCGCAGGTGCTCGACGAGGTGGGACTTGAGCTCGAATCCGGCGTGGTCGGCGGCGATGTGCAAGCGCATGGCCCCATTCTCACCCACGCGCGACCCTGCGTGCCGCCTCGTCTCACCGACCATCCCGCTCGGTGCGTACGCTGGCGCCATGACGACCGACGCGACCGGGCTGCGGTCCGGCATCGACACTTCAGCACTCGACCAGGGCGTCCGCCCGCAGGACGACCTGTTCCGCCACGTGAACGGCCGCTGGCTCGACTCGTACGAGATCCCTGCCGACCGCTCCATGGACGGGGCGTTCCGTGCGCTGCACGACGCGGCCGAGGAGCAGGTCCGCGAGATCATCACCGACGCGGGCGCGGCGGCGCGGCGCGGGGAGGCCACGGGCTCCCAGGCTCAGGTCGGCGCCCTCTACGCGAGCTTCATGGACACCGAGCGGATCGAGGCGCTCGGCACCTCGCCGGTGCACGAGGAGCTCTCGACGATCCGGGCTGCCACGGACCGGGCGGCGCTCGCTCGCGTGCTCGGCACGCTCCAGCGCACCGGTGGGGGCGGCGCCGTCGCCTTCTACGTCGACAACGACGCCAAGGACCCCGAGACGTACGTGACGTACCTCGTCCAGGGCGGCATCGGCCTGCCCGACGAGGCGTACTACCGCGAGGACCAGTACGCACCGATCCGGGCGCGGTACACCCCGCACGTGGCGCGCATGCTGACGCTCGCCGGCGTCGGGCAGGACGCCTGGGGCACGACGGCGGCCGACGCGGCCGAGCGGGTCGTCGCCCTCGAGACGGGGCTCGCCTCGCACCACTGGGACGTCGTGCGGGACCGCGACGCCACCGAGACCTACAACCCGACGACGTTCGACGCGCTGGTCGCCTCCGCGCCCGGCTTCGACTGGGCCGGCTGGGCCGAGGCTCTCGGAGCCCCGGAAGGCTCCCTCGACGCGCTCGTGGTGCGCGAGCCCTCGTTCGCCACCGGCTTCGCCGAGCTGTGGGCGTCGGCCGACCTGGACGACTGGAAGCTGTGGGCGGCATACCACCTGATCACCGCCCGCGCGCCCTACCTGGCCGACGCCGTCGTTGAGGCGAACTTCGACTTCTACGGGCGCACGCTCTCCGGCGCCCAGGAGGTGCGGGAGCGCTGGAAGCGCGCTGTCACCGTGGTCCAGGCCGCGCTCGGCGAGGCCGTCGGGCAGGAGTACGTGGCGCGCCACTTCCCGCCCACGCACAAGGAGCGCATGGACGAGCTCGTCTCGTACCTGGTCGCGGCCTACCGGGAGTCCATCCAGGAGCTCGACTGGATGACCGACGAGACCAAGCAGCGCGCCCTGACCAAGCTCGACAAGTTCACGCCCAAGGTGGGCTACCCCGTGCGGTGGCGCGACTACTCCGGCCTCGAGATCGCCGCCGACGACCTGGTCGGCAACGTCCGCCGCGCCCACGCGTTCGAGCAGGACTACGAGCTGGGCAAGATCGGCCGGCCGCTGGACCGCGCCGAGTGGTTCATGACGCCGCAGACCGTCAACGCCTACTACAACCCGGGGATGAACGAGATCGTCTTCCCCGCGGCGATCCTGCAGCCGCCGTTCTTCGACCCGGACGCCGAGGACGCGGTGAACTTCGGCGGGATCGGTGCGGTCATCGGTCACGAGATCGGCCACGGGTTCGACGACCAGGGATCCAAGTACGACGGCGACGGACGTCTCGAGGACTGGTGGACGCCCACCGACCGGGCGGAGTTCGAGCAGCGGACGAAGGCGCTCGTCGACCAGTACGGCGCCTACCGGCCGGCCCAGCTGACCGACGACGACGCGCACGTCAACGGCGCGCTGACGATCGGCGAGAACATCGGCGACCTCGGCGGGCTGTCCATCGCGATCAAGGCGTACCGGATCGCACTCGGCGGGTCCCTGGACGACGCCCCGGTCATCGACGGCCTGACGGGCCTGCAGCGCGTGTTCCTCGGCTGGGCCCAGGTGTGGCAGGCCAAGGGCCGCGACGAGGAGGTCGTGCGCCGGCTGGCCACCGACCCGCACTCGCCGAACGAGTTCCGGTGCAACGGCGTCGTGCGCAACGTCGACGAGTACTACGAGGCGTACGACGTCGCGGCGGGTGACGCGCTGTACCTGCCGGCCGACGAACGCGTCCGGATCTGGTGACCTCGTCCGGCGTCGGGGCCCGTCAGTAGGTCCCGACGCCGGCGCGTGCCAGCGAGAAGCCCTTGCCGGTCGGGTCGTGCTGGCAGTACATGCCGTCCTGCTCGCTGTTGCACGTGAAGTCGCCCTCGGTCACGGACTCGCCGTAGGGCACGTCGTCCAGCTTCTTCGGGGCCTTCTTGGGCTTCTCGGCGCTCGCGACGCACGGGAGCGCGACCTCGCCCTCGCCGTCGAGGGTCACGACGTAGCCGGAGATGCCGTCGCAGCTGTCCACCGGCGCGGGCTGCTGGTTCAGCTCGGCGATCGCGCACGAGACCTGCTTCTCGAAGATCTCGCACGAGATGTTGCGCGACGGCGAGGCGAACGTGCTGACCGACGCTCCCGGGTCTGCGGAGGCGGACTCGTCCTCCTCGTCCTCGTCCTTCGTCTCGTCGGCGCCCTGGCTCGCGACCGGTCCCGGCTCCGCCCCCGCCTCGACCGACGGCACGTCCGACCCGCCCAGCACGTTGATCGCGAAGACGACCGCCACGATGATCAGGATGGCGTCCGCCGCGATGAACGCGATCCAGCCGGGTGTCAGCCGCTTCCCGCTCCGCCTCGCCGCCGGTGCGGCCGGGTTCTGCGTGGTCCCGGCGGGCGGCGTGGGCTGCTGGTAGGCGTACTGCTGCGGCGTGTACCCGTACTGCTGCGGGGGCGCCTGGCCGTACGTCGGCTGGTGGTATTCGGGCTGCTGGTACGCGGCCGGCTGATAGGCGGGCTGGCGCACCGGCGCGGTGTACTGCGTCTGCTGGGGCGCCGGTGCGGGCTGCGGCTGGTGCACCTGGGTGGGTGCCGGCTGCAGCTGACCGGGAGCCGGGGGGATCGGCGCGTGCGGGCTCGCCGTCGGCTGGTGGACCGCCGTCGGGGGCGCAGGGGCGTGGCTCGGCGCGGGCGACGGCGAGCCCGTCGCCCGGGCGTCGGGTGCAGCGCCAGGGGCGAACGACGGCGGGCTCGCCGCGGACTGACGTCGCACGGGCTCGCGCGAGTCGCCACCGTGACCCTGGGCAGGGCCGGGCGGCGGCGGGGGCGGCGGCACGTTGCCGGACATCTGGACTCCCTCCCGGGACGGCCGGCCGCTACGACCGGCCGACGCGCTGACGCGCACAGCGCAGGATGTCACGACCAGGTCTCGTCCGTCGAACCCGCACCTCCTGCCGCTGACGGTCCGCCGAGGGCCGCGACGGCGTCGAGGACGGCGTCCAGGCCCGGTTCGAACTCGGCGCCGAACGTGTAGTCCGGCCGGGCGACGTACCCGCGCGCCAGCGCGGCCAGGTGCGGCAGCTCGTCCGCCAGCTCCGTCCCCGGGTCGAACGCCGCCACCATCTGTTCGCGCGCCCCCGGAGCGGCCGGCACCGCGGACTCCTGGAGGACGAAGCCGTACACGTAGGCGTCCACCACCGTGTAGGCGCGCGCCGCGGCAGGCAGGGAGAACCCTGCTTCGCGCAGCACGCCGAGCACGGCGTCGTGGTGGCGCAGCGCGGCGGGCCCCGGCGAGACCCGCGACTCCATCAGCCCCAGCGCCCACGGGTGCCGGAACAGGACCGCACGGGCCGAGACGGCACGTCGTCGCAGCTCGGCCCGCCACCCGCCGGTGGGGTCCGGCGTCGCGACCTGCGCGAGCACGGCGTCGACCATCCCGTCCAGGAGGTCGTCCTTGCCCGCGGTGTGCCGGTAGAGGGCCATGGGCTTGTATCCCAGGGACGCCGCGACCGAACGCATCGTCACGGCGGCGATCCCGTCGGCGTCGGCGACGGCGGTCGCCGCCGCGAGGATCGCGTCACGATCGAGGGGCATCTCGCCTCCGGCTGGTTGACGGCAGGTCGTCGCGACCCTAGCGTACTAAGTACACGCGTACTTAGTACGCACCCAGAAGGGATCTCCCCGTGCCATCACCGTCCTCGTTCCGCCTCGTCGCCGGCCGACTCACCGGCATCCTCTTCCTCTCCGCCTTCGTCCTCTACGGAGCCGGCAGCGCACTGGCGCCGGGAGCCCTCGGCAGCGCCCTCGTCCTCGCCAACTCGGCCGCCGTGGTCACCATCGGCGTGCTGTGCGCGCGAGTCCTGCGTCCCGACGCCCCGGTCACGGCCCGCACCTACCTCGTCGCGCGTGGCGTCGAGGCCCTGCTCCTGGTGGTCGGGCTCTGGCTCGTCGTCACCGGTCGTGCCGGCGACGACATCGCCTACGCCGGAGCGATGGTCGCCCTGGCGCTCGGCAGCCTGCCGTTCTGCCGTGCCGTGGCGAACCGTTGGGTCCCCCGCTGGTTCGCGGTCTGGGGCGCGGTCGGCTACGTCCTCATGGCCGCGGGAGCGGTGGCGGACCTGCTCGCCACCGGGCCCGGCATCTACCTCGCGGTCCCCGGCGGCCTGTTCGAGATCGCCTTCGGCGTGCTGCTGGTGGTCCGCGGGTTCCCGAGGGTGAGAACCGCGCCGTCGCGCCCCGAAAGGGTTCGGCACGCAGGGGCCGAGGTGGCATGATCGACGCACGCGACCGCGACGACCTCGTGGTCGGCGCCACCCGTCACCGTCCCAGGGAGCACCCGTGCCCGGAGAGAACCTGACCCGCGTCGAAGCGATCGAGCGCGCCGGAGTCATCAGCACCGTCGAGTCGTACGCCGTCGACCTCGACCTGACCACCGGTCCGGAGACGTTCTCGTCCACGACCGTCATCCGGTTCTCCGCGGTCGAGGGGTCCAGCACCTTCGTCGACCTGGTCGCGCCGGTCCTGCGTGAGGCGACGCTCAACGGACGCTCGCTCGACGTCACGGAGGTCTTCGACGACTCGCGCATCGTCCTCGAGGGCCTCGCCGCCGAGAACGAGCTGCGCGTCGTCGCCGACTGCGCCTACATGAACACCGGCGAAGGGCTGCACCGGTTCGTCGACCCGGTGGACGGCGAGGTCTACCTCTACACGCAGTTCGAGGTCCCCGACGCCCGGCGTGTCTTCGCCACGTTCGAGCAGCCGGACCTCAAGGCGCCCTTCCAGCTCAGCGTGACGGCACCGGCCGCGTGGCACGTCGTGTCGAACCAGCCGACGCCGGAGCCGACGCCCGCCGAGCACGCGACCGAGCCCGACGTCGCCGCGGCCCGGTGGGAGTTCGGGCCCACGCCGCGCATCTCCACCTACCTGGCGGCGCTCGTCGCCGGGCCGTACGCCGTCGAGCGCGGCGAGGTCACGTCGTCCGACGGCCGCAGGATCCCGCTGGGCGTGTTCTGCCGCTCCTCGCTGTCCGAGCACCTCGACGCCGAGGCGATCATGAACACGACCCGCCAGGGCTTCGCGTTCTACGAGGAGACCTTCGGCGTCCCCTACCCGTTCGACAAGTACGACCAGCTGTTCGTGCCCGAGTACAACATGGGCGCGATGGAGAACCCGGGCTGCGTCACCTTCACCGAGTCCTACGTGTTCCGCTCCCAGGTGACCGACGCCGTGCGGGAGCGCCGCGTCGTCACCGTGCTGCACGAGCTCGCGCACATGTGGTTCGGCGACCTCGTCACCATGAAGTGGTGGAACGACCTGTGGCTCAACGAGTCCTTCGCCGAGTACGTCTCGACGCTCGCCACGGCCGAGGCCACCGAGTGGGAGGCGGCCTGGACCACCTTCAACGCGATGGAGAAGACCTGGGCCTACCGCCAGGACCAGCTCCCGTCCACGCACCCGATCGTCGCGCCGATCGACGACCTCGAGGACGTCCAGGTCAACTTCGACGGCATCACCTACGCCAAGGGCGCCTCGGTGCTCAAGCAGCTCGTGGCCTGGGTCGGGCGCGAGGAGTTCGTCAGCGGCGTCTCGGCCTACTTCCGCAAGCACGCCTGGGGCAACACCGAGCTGCCCGACCTGCTGGTCGAGCTCGAGGCCACCAGCGGCCGCGACCTGGGCGCCTGGGCGAAGACCTGGCTGGAGACCGCGGGCGTCAACACGCTGCGCCCCGTCATCGAGCTCGACGACCACCGCCGCATCACGTCGTTCCAGATCGAGCAGACGGCCCCCGCCGACCACCCCACCATCCGCCCGCACCGCCTCGGCATCGGCTGCTACGACCTGGACGACTCCGGCGCCGTCGTGCGCACGCGCTCCGTGCAGGTCGACGTCGACGGCACCCGGACCGCGGTCCCCGACCTGGTCGGACTGACGCGGCCGGACCTCGTGCTGGTCAACGACGACGACCTGGCCTACGCCAAGGTCCGCCTCGACGACGCGTCGCTGACGTTCGCCGTCGAGAACCTGTCGCGCATCAGCGACCCGCTGGCCCGCTCGCTCGTGTGGGGCTCGGTGTGGGACGCGGTGCGCGACGGCGAGACGCCGGCGTCCGCGTACGTCGACCTGGTCCTGGGCAACATCGCGGCGGAGACGGAGTCGACGACGGTCCGGACCACGCTGGCCCAGCTCGGCCTGGCCGCGCGGTCGTACGTGGCTCCCGAGCGCCGGGCTGCCACCCTGGAGCGGGTCGGCGACACCCTCTGGACGCTGGCGCAGGACGCAGGTGCCGGTTCGGACCTGCAGCTCCAGCTCGTCAAGTACTTCTCGACGCTGGCGTCCACCCCGGCGCACGTGGCCCCGCTGCGCGGTCTGCTCGACGGCTCCGTGGCCCTCGACGGCCTCGCGGTCGACACGGACCTGCGATGGGAGCTCCTGCAGGGGCTCGTCCAGCTCGGTGCGGCCGGCGACGACGAGATCGAGGCGGCCCTGGCCGCGGACGACACCGCCTCGGGCCGCCAGGCCGCGGCGCGGGCTCGTGCGGCGACGCCGACCACGGCGGGCAAGGAGCGCGCGTTCGCCTCGGTGGTCGAGGACGCCGACGCACCGAACGCGATCATCCGCGCGACGGCCGCCGGGTTCGTGCAGGTGACCGACCCCGCGGTGCTGGTCTCGTTCGCCCAGCGCTACGTGGACGCCCTGCTGCCGATCTGGGAGACCCGCAGCTATCACATCGCGGAAGAGCTCATCGAGGGGCTCTACCCGGCTCCGCTCGCGTCGACGCGGCTGCGGGACACCGTCCGCGGCTGGCTCGAGACGCACGCCGACGCCCCGTCGGCCCTGCGTCGCATGGTGATCGAGGCGTTGGCGGGCACCGAGCGCGCCCTCGCCGCCCAGGCGGTCGACGCCGCGGCCTGACGTCGCGGCACCGCCCCGGCGAGCGAGAGGGCCCGGACCTGGTGGTCCGGGCCCTCTCGGTCCGTCTCGCGCGGGTCGGTACTACCTCGTCGAGGCGACGGCGGCGAAGAGCGATCGCAGGCGCGCGTTGTCGAAGAGGTCCTCGATCAGCACCACGTTCCCGGCGGAGTCGCCGAGCGGCACCTTCCAGTTCGGGTACTCCCGGTCGGTGCCCGGCTGGTTCTGGGCACGCCGCTCCCCCACGGCGTCGACGAGCTGGACCCCCACCAGGGCGGCCGACGAGCGCCGCAGGTACCGGTGCAACGCCTCGACGACCTCACGCTCCGACGGGTTGTCCCCGACGAGCCCCTGCTGGGCCAGGACCGCGACCGCCGCGTCCCGCTCGGCGCGAGCCTGCCCACGCAGCGCCTGGGCGTCGTCGGCCAGGAGGCCGAGCCGCTCACGCAGGTCGACGTGCTCGCCGGCGAGGTACCCGGCCGTCGGTGGCATGTCGTGCGTGCCGACGGTCGCGAGCGTCAGACGGCGGTAGTCCTCCGGCGCGGTCGGCCGGCCGTCCGTCTTCTCGAACCAGAACACGGACGTGCCGAGGACTCCCCGGTCCGCCAGGTACTCACGCACCCACGGCTCGAAGACGCCCAGGTCCTCGCCGATGACGACGGCGCCGGCGCGCTGCGCCTCCAGGGCGAGGATGCCGACCAGCGCGTCGTGGTCGTAGCGCACGTAGGCGCCGTCACGCGCGGACATGCCCTCGGGCACCCACCACAGGCGGAACAGACCCAGGACGTGGTCGACCCGCAGGGCACCGGCGTGCCGCAGCGCGGTGCGCAGCATGTCCCGGTAGGGCCCGTAGCCGGCCCGCGCGAGCGCCCGCGGGTTCCAGGGCGGCTGTGACCAGTTCTGCCCCTGCTGGTTGTACATGTCCGGCGGGGCGCCCACCGCGACACCGCGGGCGAGCACGTCGCCGTTCGCCCACACGTCCGCCCCGTGGGGGTGGACGCCGACGGCGAGGTCGTGGACGATCCCGAGCCGCATCCCGGCGTCGACCGCCGTGCGCTGCGCCGCTGCCTTCTGCTCGTCGAACACCCATTGCAACCAGGTGAAGAAGTCGATCCGCTCGGCGAGCCGCTCGCGCGCGGCCGCGACCGCCGGGGAACCCGGGTCCGCCAGCTCGGCGGGCCAGGGCTTGCCGCCCAGCTCCTCGACGATCGCGCACCACGTCGCGAAGTCCTGCAGCCCGGGGCCCTGGGCGGCGACGAACTCCTCGTACGCGGCCTGCCGCGCGGCACGCCGCGGCGCGGAGTGCACCACCTCCAGCGCGGCCTTCTTCGCGTCCCAGACGGCGTCCCGGTCGAGCGGCCCGCCGTCCCCGTCGAGATACCGCACCGGGTCGGCCGCCCACTCGACGAGGGAGCGGTCCGCGGCGGAGAGGTACGCCGTCTCCAGGATGTCCTCGACACGGACGTAGACGGGGTTGCCGAACCTGCGAGACGTCGGCAGGTACGGTGACGGCGTCATCGGGGTGGAGGGCTCCGCCGCCGAGAGCGGGTTCACAGCCACGAAGTCCGCCCCGGCACGGTGCGCCGTCAGCCAGGCGAGGTCGGCCAGGTCGGCCAGGTCCCCGAGCCCCCACGACGTGCGCGATCGGACCGAGTAGAGCTGTGCGAGGACGCCCCACGCCTGACCACGAGCGAGGTACGGCGGCAGCTCGAGACGGTCCGGGGTGACCACCAGGGTCGTGGAGAACTCGTTCCCCTCGCTCAGGGCGTACAGCGTGTGCCAGCCCAGGGAGACGTCCGCAGGCACCGTGAACGTCGCGCGGCCCAGACGCCGGCCGTCGACCTCCCGCGGCTGGACGTCGTTCTCGGACTGCAGCAGATCGCGCCGTGGGCGCACGGCGTGGCGCCGACTGGCCGGCTCGGCACCGTCCAGCTCGAGCCACACGTGCACCGACGCGCCGTCCGTGACGTGCACCGGCACGTCGGTCTCGCGCCCCTGGCGCGCGACGACGGTCGGCGGCAGCACCGAGCGCCACTCCTCGTCCCGGACGCGGCGCAGCGCCTGCGAGATCGCCTGCGGGCCGCCGGCCTCGACGCCGAGCGCCTGCAGCACGGCGACGAGCGTCGCATCGGGCACGCGGGCGACCTCGCCCCCGAACCGGTGGTACTCGGTGAGCACCCCGTACGCCGCGGCGAGCTCGTGCAGCTCGGCGCGCACGCCGTCGTCGGGCACGGCCTGATCCATGTCCTTCATGCTCACGGGGACGATCCTGCCACCATCGGTCGTCCGGGGCCGACCCCCCACGCCAGGAAGCGGCCCGACGACGTTGCCCACGGGCCGGGACCGGCCGTTACGGTGGCACGCGTGAACTTGCTACTCCCCGCCACCGCGCCGCGGACCACCAGCACGCCCGACCCGTCGCCGTCACCCGTCCTCCCGGAGGAGATCGGGGAGGCGGGCGACGCCTTCTGGACCTGGTTCACCGGCTGGCCGCTGCACGTCCTCGTCATCCTCGTCGTCGGCGTGCTCGTCCTCGTCCTGCTGCGCCATCTCATCTCCCACGTGACGGAACGGATCGCCACCGGCAAGCCCGCCACCGAGGACAAGAGGACCAAGGACCGGGTCCGACGGTCGCCGATCGTGGGCGACGCGATCGGCATCGCGAACCCGCTGGCCTCCGCCCGCCGGGCGCAGCGGGCCCGCACCGTGGGGTCCGTGCTGAACTCGACGGCCAACATCGTCGTCGGCGTCATGATCCTGCTCATGGTCCTGACGGAGTTCGGGTTCGAGGTCGCACCGCTGCTCGCCTCCGCCGGCGTGGCCGGCATCGCGCTCGGTTTCGGCGCGCAGTCCCTGGTCAAGGACTTCATCTCCGGCGTCTTCATCCTCATCGAGGACCAGTACGGCGTGGGCGACGTCGTCGATCTGGGCTCCGGCGCCGACGGTGTCATCGAGGAGGTGCAGCTGCGGACCACGCAGGTGCGGTCCCTGGACGGCACGCTGTGGTGGGTCCGCAACGGCGAGATCCTGCGCGCCGGCAACCGCACCCAGGGCTGGTCGCGCGCGCTGGCCGAGGTCCGGGTCCCCGTGGACGCCGACGTCGACGTGGTCCGGACCGCGCTCGGCCGGGCGGCCGACGCCGTCGCGGCCGACCCCGAGCTGAGCGACGAGTTCCTCGAGCCGCCGTCGGTGCGCGGCGTGGACGCGGTGACTGACTTCTCCCTCGCCTTCACCCTGCACGCCCAGGTCAGGCCCGGCATGCAGTGGGAGGTCTCGCGCGCGCTGCGCCGCGCCGCGCAGGACCAGCTGCGGCGCGTCGACGTTCTGCGCACCGACGTGATCGCGTCCGACGAGGCCTGACGGCACTCGGCGGCGGGCACGCCCTGGACGCGTGCCCGCCGTCCGGCACCGCTCAGGCCGAGGTGAGGCGTCCGTCCAGCTCCGCTGCCAGGTTGTCGGCCTCGGGGCCCACGATGACCTGGATGATGGTGCCGGATCGCACCACGCCGAACGCACCCGACGCCTTGAGTCCGTGCTCGTCGACCAGCCGGGGATCGGACACCTGGACACGCAGTCGCGTGATGCACGGTTCGAGCTCGACGACGTTGGTGGTCCCGCCGAGGGCTGAGAGGATGTCTTCCGCCTTGCTCATTCGGTATCTCCCCAGGAAGTGGTTCGTCGGATCGCGTCTTTGCAGGTCCATCACCACCTTAGCGTCTCGGGCAACAGGGCGGGTCGGTGGCGGGTCGGTGGCGGGTCGGTGGCGGGTCGGTGGCGGGTCCTCAGCAGGCCGGGAGTGACCGTCGCCACGGACGACCGCCGCGCCGATCTGGGAAGATGTGCCGGTGACGACACCCAGCTTCTACGACGACATCGGCGGCCACGCCACGTTCGAGCGCCTCGTGGACGAGTTCTACGTGGGCGTCGCGGACGACGAGGTGCTGCGCCCCATGTACCCCGAGGAGGACCTGGGCCCCGCCAAGGAGCGGCTCACCATGTTCCTCGAGCAGTACTGGGGCGGGCCCACGACGTACAGCGAGCGGCGCGGGCACCCGCGCCTGCGGATGCGCCACGCCTCGTTCAAGGTGAACCCGGATGCCCGCGACCGCTGGCTGGCACACATGCGCACCGCCGTGGACTCCCTCGAACTGGCCCCGGCCCACGAGTCCCAACTGTGGGACTACCTGGAGCGCGCGGCCTTCAGCCTGATCAACACCTTCGAGGAATGATGCGGAGCGAGCGTGCGAGCGCAGCACCATTCCGACCACCGACACGAGGATCGATGCCGAACGTGAGCATGACCGACACCACCGACGGACCGCTCGACCAGCTGCTGGCAGCGCTGGACCTGCGGGAGATCGAGGGCTGGGGTCCTCGCGGCGAGGACGATCTCTGGCGCGGCGAGTCCGTCCCTGGGCCGGGTCGGCGCGTGTACGGCGGGCAGGTGCTCGCCCAGGCCCTGCTGGCGTGCGGCCGGACGGTCGAGGACGACCGGCTCCCGCACTCGCTGCACGCGTACTTCCTGCGCGAGGGCGCCCTCGACTCTCCGGTCGACTTCGCCGTCGAACGGCTGCGGGACGGGCGCTCCTTCAGTGCGCGCCGCACGCACGCCCTCCAGGCGGGCCGGCCGATCCTGTCGCTGACGGCTTCGTTCCAGGTGGACCAACCCGGCTATGAGGCACAGGTCCCGATGCCTGACGGCGTCCCCGCACCGGAGGACGTCACCTCGACGTTCGAGGCGCTCTCGGGCGTCGACCACCCGGCGGCGAAGTACTGGTCGGAGGGGTCGGCGTTCGAGCTGGCGCACGTGGGCGGGTCCGTCTACCTCGGCGCCGCGACGGACCCCCGGCCGGACCAGCTGGTCTGGGTCCGCGCCCGCCACGCGATCGACTCCGACGACCGGCTGCTGCACCGCGCGCTGCTGGCGTTCGCGTGCGACCAGGTGATGCTCGAGCCGGTGCTGCGCCAGGCCGGCACGTCGTGGCTGGACGTGGGCGGGAAGGTCCCCATGGCCTCGCTCGACCACGCGATGTGGTTCCACCGGGACGCGCGCGCCGACGAGTGGCTGCTGTACGTCCAGGAGTCCCCCGGTGCCCAGGGCGGCCGCGGGCTGGGGCTCGCGCGGGTCTACGACCGCTCCGGCGCCCTGGTGGCGACGATCGCGCAGGAGGGCATGGTCCGCCTGGCCGGTTGACGCCGTCGTCCCGTGCGCGATGACGCGGTTCGTTCCACACTGTCCACGTGCGTCTGCGCCGTTCGTCACCGTCGGACCGGGGCTACTCGCGCCGCCGCAAGGGCGACGCATGGGTGTTCCTGGACGTCGACGGCATGCCCCTGGCAGACACGGACCAGATCGAGCGGTGCCGGCACCTGGCGATCCCGCCCGCGTGGACGGACGTGTGGATCTGCCGGCACGAGAACGGCCACCTCCAGGCTTTCGGGCACGACGACGCGGGGCGGGGACAGTACCTGTACCACCCGCAGTGGCAGGAGCGGCGCGCCCGGCGCAAGCACGACCACGTGCTCGAGATCGCTCGGCGGCTGCCCGCCGCCCGGCGGGGCGTCACCCGCGACCTGGCCCTGCCGGGTTTCCCTCGGGAGAAGGTGCTGGCGCTCGCGTTCCGCCTGCTGGACGACGCCTACTTCCGGGCGGGCAGCGAGGTCTACGCCCGCAAGCGCGGGACCTACGGCCTCGCCACGATCCGCAAGGAGCACGCCCGGGTGGCGCGAGACGGCTCGGTCCACTTCCGCTACCCGGCGAAGTCGGGCCAGCTCCGCGACGTCGTCGTGTCCGACGAGACGGTGGCCGGCATCGTGGCCTCCCTCAAGCGCCGACGGGGTGGTTCCGAGCTGCTCGCGTGGCGGGACGACGCCGGTGGCGTCCGATCGTGGTACGACGTCGCGAGCACGGACGTGCAGGCCGACATCCGCGCGCGGCTCGGCGAGGACGCGACGCCCAAGGACTTCCGCACGTGGCACGCGACCGTCCTGTCGGCGCAGGCGCTGTCGCGCGTGGGCGCTCCGCCGGGGTCGAAGCGCGCGCGACGGCGCATCGCGGCCGACATCGTCCGGGACGTCGCGGAAGAGCTCGGGAACACCCCCGCCGTGGCCCGGTCGTCGTACATCGACCCCCGGCTGTTCGACCTGTGGGAACGCGGCGAGACGATCCCTGCCGTCCGGCGCCGTCGGGCGGCCGAGCGGGCCGTGCTGGAGCTGCTCGGATGAGGGCCGTCGTCACCGGGGTCACCGGTTACGTCGGCGGGCGCCTCGTGCCCGAGCTGCTCGACGCCGGGTTCACGGTGCGCGCCGTCTCGCGGAACCCTGCCCGCCTGGACGGCCGGGAATGGGTCGACGACGTCGAGCGGGTGGCGGCCGACGTCGGTGACCTCGATGCGGTGCGCGCGGCGCTCGAGGGCGCCGACGTCGCCTACTACCTGGTCCACTCGCTCGGGACGGGCCGGACGTTCGAGGCGGTCGACCGGCGCAACGCCCTGACGTTCGCCCGGGCCGCCCGCGAGGCAGGCGTGGGCCGCATCGTGTACCTGGGCGGCCTCTACCCCGACGTCCCCGAGGGAGATCTGTCCGCCCACCTCGCGTCGCGCAAGGAGGTCGAGGAGATCCTCCTGGCGTCCGGGGTGCCGACGGCGGTGCTGCGGGCGGCGGTGATCCTGGGGTCGGGATCGGCCTCGTTCGAGATGATGCGCTACCTCACCGAGCGGCTGCCCGCGATGACGACGCCGCGCTGGGTGGACAACAGGCTCCAGCCGATCGCGATCCGCGACGTGCTGCGCTATCTCGTCGGCGCGGCGTCGATCCCCTCCGAGGAGTCGCGCGGGTTCGACATCGGCGGTCCCGACGTCCTGACCTACCGGGAGATGATGCACCGGTACGCCCGGGCCGCCGGGCTGCGACGGCGCCTCGTCGTCGGCGTCCCGGTCCTGACGCCGGGTCTGTCGAGCCTCTGGGTCGGTCTGGTCACGCCGGTGCCGTCGGCGATCGCCAGGCCGCTCGTCGACTCGCTGCAGCACGAGGTGGTGTGCCGCGAGGACGACGTCCGCCGGTTCGTGCCGGACCCGCCCGAAGGGCTCGTCGGCGTCGACGACGCGATCGAGCTGGCGCTGGCCCGCATCCATGACGGCGAGGTGACCACGCGCTGGTCGTCGGCGTCGGTGCCCGGCGCGCCGTCGGACCCGCTCCCCACGGACCCGGACTGGGCCGGCGGTTCGCTCTACGTCGACGAGCGGCGCACGGTCGTGGAGGCGCCGCGCGAGGTGCTGTGGCAGGTCATCGAGGAGATCGGCGGCCAGGGCGGGTGGTACTCGTGGTCGCTCGCGTGGCAGGCGCGGGGGCTGCTGGACCGCCTGGCGGGCGGCCCCGGCCTGCGGCGCGGCCGGCGGGACGAGCACCGGCTGCGGGTCGACGACGTGCTGGACTTCTGGCGCGTCGAGGCGATCGAGCCGGGCGAGCGCCTCCTGCTCCGGGCCGAGATGCGACTGCCGGGCCTGGCCTGGTTGGAGCTGCGGGTCGACGAGGCCGCGGCCGAGGTCACCGACGACGACGGCGGTCCCGTGCCCGAGGACGCCACCGGGCCCGGGCGCACCTACTTCGCCCAGCGGGCGCTGTTCCACCCGCACGGTCTGGCCGGCCAGGCCTACTGGTGGTCGGTCGCGCCGTTCCACGGCATCATCTTCGGGAGCATGCAACGGAACGTGGCCCAGGAGGCCGAACGGCTCGCCGGCCGCTCGGCCTCCTGAGCGGGGCGGGATCAGCCTGCCGGAACGGTCCCGCTGCACTCGAGCGCCTGTTCGGGCGGCGGCGCCCCGTTGCCGATGAACCCGACCGTGGCGGACTGGTCGGGACCGAGGTCCGCGTTCCACGACTCCGGCGTGACCACCCCGTCGGCGAGACGGCCGCCCCACACGTTCGACGTCGTCAGACCGCCGGGGGCCACGACCTGCCAGCCCTGGACGCCGTCGGCGCCGCCGGTGACCGTGATGGCACCCTGGTACCCGCCGGACCAGGAGTTCGCGGTGGAGTACTCGGCGGTGCACGCACCGGCCGGTGGCTCGACCTCTCCCTCCCCCGTCGTCACCGTGACGGCGTCGGACTCCTGAGACACGTTGCCCGCGGCGTCGTGCGCGGTGACCGTGTAGGCGTACTCGGTCGATTCCTCCAGACCGGTGTCGGTGAACGACGTCGTGCTGCCACCGACGCTGTCGACGACCTCGCCGTCGCGGCTGACGTCGTACCCGGTCACGCGCACGTCGTCGGTCGACGCCGTCCACGCGAGCTCCACCGTGGTGCCGGCGGCCGTCGCCGTCAGGTCCTGCGGCGCCGTCGGGGCCTCGGTGTCCTCGGGCGGCTCGACGTCGTCGCCGAAGAGCCGGTCGTAGTCCGCGAGCGCCGTCGCCACCGCCGTCTGGGCCCAGAACCGGTGGTAGGTGAACTCGGGCTCCGGCCCGCCGTCCAGGTGGTCCTGGACCTTGTCCCACTCGGGGTCGTCGCGCAGGAAGGAACGGATGTCGATGAACGACACGCCGGGCTCGATGACGTCGCCGTTCGGCATGGTGCCGCTCCAGCCCTCGGGCACGTAGATGCCGTCGCCGTCGGGCTCGGTCAGCACGTCGTCGAACCGGCCGTAGTCGCCCCGCGCCTCGGTGGTGGCCACGCCCATCGGGTCGGAGCTCTGCGTCCAGATGGCGTCGAGCAGGTCGTGGGAGACCTGCTGCGCCTGGGTGTCCCCGGACGCGGCGGCGTAGTACATCAGCGTGCGGGCGAGCGCGCCGGCGACGCCGACGTCCTGCCCGTATCCGGTGACCTCGACGCTGAGCCCGGAGTTGTCTCCCGGGTTCGCCGCGTCCCAGGTGTCGGGCTGCCCGCTCCAGGCGATGTTGGACGGGATCTGCCAGTCGTCCTCGGTGACCGTGATGTGGGAGATCACCCACGGCACCCAGGCGTCCAGGATGTCCTTGGCCCGGTCGTCACCGGTCTCGTGGTACAGCTGCGCGATCCGCTCCACGCCCCAGCCCTGCATGCCGAACCACTCGTTCGACGGCGGGTCGTGGTAGACGGGTGCCTCGTCGTAGGCCATGCCGTAGAACGTCGACATCCCGGCCGGCCGTTCGGCGTAGGCGCCGTCCCAGCTGTTCGTGGCGCCTCCCGCGATGCCGCCCTCGGGGGACTGGAGCCACTGGAAGAGCTCGACCTGGCGGTCGAGGCTCTCGGACCAGTCGTCGTCGGCGGTGG
The DNA here is from genome assembly GCF_056590155.1 of Isoptericola sp. GX10416. Taxonomy (NCBI): domain Bacteria; kingdom Bacillati; phylum Actinomycetota; class Actinomycetes; order Micrococcales; family Promicromonosporaceae; genus Isoptericola; species Isoptericola sp. GX10416. Next base: position 18,032 of record NZ_JBWPVO010000007.1, read on the forward strand.
CGGACTCGGGCACCAGGTCCGGGTCGTTGGCCAGCGCCCAGGCCGCCATCGGGTTCTGGTAGCCGAAGTGCGCGTGCGAGGAGCCGATGCGCCACGCCCACGGAGCCTGCTCGTCGAGGGCGCCGCCCCAGGCGTAGTACCAGCTCAGCAGGTAGTGGGCGCTGTCACGACCGGTGCCGGCGGGGCACGACGGCGAGTCGCAGCCCGGCGTCTTGAAGTACTTGTCGAACAGCGAGTACCGCAGGTAGTCGCCCATCTTGGCGGCCTTGGCCACGGTCCCGGCGACGGCCTCCGGCTGGCCCTGCTCGGTGGCGAACTTGTTGGCCCAGTAGGCCGCTTCGACGGCTCGGGCGTCGGCGTCGGGGGCGTTGGTGTACTTCCACTGCGTCGCCGGCTGCGGGTCGGCCGTGAACAGGTCGACGTAGCCGTACTCACCACCGAACGAGAAGTCGTCGATCGCGGGCTGCGGGATCGTCTCCCACACGGACTCCTCGGGCCCGCGCTGGAAGGTGTTGATGTAGCTGGTGCCCTCGTGGTCCGGCCCGAGCAGCTCGCTCGACCCGGGCGCGGCACCGTAGCCATACACGTTGTCGACGTCCGCGAGCCAGTGCATGCCGTAGATCTCGTCGGTGCCGTAGGTCTGGGACAGCTCACCGGCCAGCGGGTCGCTGCCGACCGCGACATCGCTGTCGAGCTCGGAGGGGTAGCCGCTGGGGTGGTTGTGCTCGGCGGCATAGGTGGCCGGGCTGCCGGGATCGTAGGCGCTGTTGGTGGGCTGGTTCTCCGAGGTGGGGATCATGTACGCCTCGAGGGTGTCCCAGGCGTGGTTGAAGGGCTCCCAGTCCCCGGTCACCTGGCCGTAGGACGTCTCCAGCCAGAGCCAGAACGAGTACGCCTCGCTCGTGGTCTCGTGGCCGTTGTCCGGGGCCTCGACCATCAGCGACTCGACCGAGTGGTACGGGATCCCCTGGTCGGAGAAGTAGCCGTTCGCGGGGTCGTGAACCTTGTCGTACAGCTCCAGGAACCGCTGGGTGTACTCGCCGTCGGTGTCGAGCTCGCCGAGCGCCGTGGCGACGGGGGCCGCGGCGACGTCGGCGGTGCCGGACCCGGGCGGCGCAGCGCCGGCGGGGACGGCCGCGACCAGGGCGGCGAGCGTGGCTGACGCCGCGGCTCCTGCCAGCAGCCTGGTGCGGATGGATGCGCGATGCATGGTGCACCTCTCTTCGTTGAGCGGACACCCTGACGATCGGCGCATGGAAGCGTTCCCACAACACGGCGAAACGTTTAGGGCCACGCCCCGGAAAGGCGGTGGCTCAGCGTCAGGCGTGGACGTCGACCGACGCCTCCCATCGCAGCACGCCGACGTCCCGGCCCAGCTCCGCCGTGACGCGATCCAGGACGTCCGCCGCCGTCAGGTGCCCGTCGCTCGGCTCGGTCGTGGCGACCCGCCGCACGTGGGCACCAGGGTCGAGCGCCGCGGAGAGCCGCGCCGCACGGTGCTGCGCCGACCGGTCGTCCTGCCCGTCCAGCAGCACGGCGATGCCCGAGATCCCGACGGCGGTGGCGCAGTCGTCCTCGTCGATCTCCCCTCGCAGGCGGCGCAGGACGGCGCGGGTCGGCGGCCCGGGCAGCGACACGGCCAGCACCTGCCACGCGTACGCGGGCAGCCGCCGGCGCCGACGGATCGCCCGCTCCAGCCGGTCGACGAACAACTCGTGCGCGACGAGGCCGGTCTCCCGGTCCACGAAGGGCCGGTCGACGGGGACCGACAGCTGCGACGTCGCCTGCCCGACCAGGGCCATCGACCCGACCAGCCGGGCGGGTCGGTCGCCGGCGTCGTGCACCGTCACCGCCCGGCACCGGACCCTCAGGTACGTGCCGTCGGCGTGCCGGATGCGGTGCTCCACGTCCAGCGGCTCCCGCGTGCCGGAGAGCTGCGCGGCGACGGCGGCGTGCACGCGCCGCACGTCCTCCGGGTGCACCCGGGAGAACCACTCGCGCGGGTCGTCGGCGAGCGAGCTCCGGTCCTGCCCCACCGTCCTGGCCCACACCTCCGAGTAGCGCACGGTCCCGGCGTCGACGTCCCAGTCCCACGTGCCGTCGTCGGAGGCGATCGAGACCAGCGCGGAACGCTCCTCGACCTCCGCGACGTCGTGCGCCAGCGCCCGTTCGCGCTCCGCCTCCTCGACCAGCCGACGGCGCTGGTCCAGCAGGGAGGCCAGCGACTCCTCCGCCTCGAGCGCCACGGCGAGCATCGCGGCCCAGTGGTTGTAGCGGGCGCGGGTGCTGGTCGCCCGCGAGTCGACGAGCCCGCCGACGGCCAGGAAGCCCCGGTCGCTGCGGCCGAACGCGACCGGCACGACCACGGTGAGCGACCGCGGGTCCGTGAGGGCCGGCGGCGGGAACTCCTGCGAGGGCATCGTGCGGCCCACGAGGTTCTCCCCCGCGCCGCCCCGTGCGCCGACGATGCGGAGCACCCGCTCGCCGGGCCGCGCCGGGTCGTCCTCCCACAGGGCGAGCGCCGCCGTCGACGTCCGCCCCCGGGGCATCCAGTCCAGCCGGCGCAACGACTCGCCGTCGGCGCGCATCAGCTCGAGGTCGACGAGGTTCTGGTCGACGAGGTCCTGCTCGAGCCGTCCGGCGCGCGCCAGGTCGCCGTGGGCGCAACCCCGGGCGAGGGCGACGACGATCTGGCAGAGCGCCTCCTCGACGGCGTCGGCCGCATCGGACTCGAGCCCGGCGACCACGACCGGGCCGTCGCCGCGCGCCTCGGCCGCGACGGCACGGTCGGCGAGCCGCTCGCGCACCCGTACGCTCTCGAGGCGCAACGCCGGGACGAGCTGTTCGAGCGCACCGGGACCGGGCCGCAGGGTCGCCGTGCGGTCCCCGAGCGCGCGCAGCGCGGTGGCCGGCGGTTGCTGGGCGGTCGCGACGCTCGCCTCGACGAGCTGGCGCACCATCGTGAGCCAGGCCTCGGTCGCCCCGGGGTTGCGCACGCCGTCGGCGCGCGCGAACACCACTCGGGCCACCGTGCCGAGCGGGTCCGGGTCGCAGGCCGGCGTGCTGCCCTGTACCACCACGGTGCTGCGGGTCCCGCGCGCACAGCCACAGGACTCGCGCATCACCAGGGCCGAGACGTCCAGCCGGTGCGTACCGCTGACGCGCTCTCCGCGTGCCCGCGCCAGCACGAGCTCGGCGGCCAGCTCGCCGACCGTGTCGTGCATGGGGTCCACCGACGACAACCGAGGCCAGGTGCGGGCACCCACGTCCGAGTTGTCGAACCCGACGACGGCCTGGACGGAGGGGGCGTCGAGCCCGGACAGGTGCAGCCCGCGCAGGAACCCGACCGCGTTGCGGTCGGTGGCCGCGACGGTCGCCGTCGTGGCCATGCCCTGCTCGGCCAGCCGGCGAGCGACCGCCTCCGCCGCGGCCTCCTGGTTGTCGCGGGTCCGGTAGACGTGCTCGGGCGCGTGGTCCAGGCCGTGCGCCGCGAGCGCGTCGCGGAACGCGTCGTAACGTTCGGCGATGTCTCGCTGGTCGGTGCTCCCGAGGAACCCGATGCTGCGGTGGCCGTGCTCGACCAGGTGGTCGACGGCGGCCCGGACCCCACCGACGTTGTCCGGAGACACCGCGGGCGCCCGGAGGTCGTCGGGCGGCACACCGAGCGTCACGACCGGGATGCCCGTCGCGTCGAGGCGCCGCAGCTCCGCGTCGGCGAGCGCCGTCGTGACCACGACGAGCCCGTCGTAGGCGCTCAGGCCCGGTGCGGCGCGACGGTAGGGCGGTACGGGGAACTCGTCGCGGTCGATGTCGGCCGGATAGGTCTGGACCGCGACGAGCCGGTGCCCCTCGGAGCGCAGCACGCGGGCCATCCCGGCGAGCATCCGTCCGAAATAGTAGCCGCCCACGACCGGGCACAGCACACCGATCGTCAACGTCTTGCCTGGTCCTCTGCCTGCCTGTGTCCACATCGACACCTGCACCACCGTCCTCGCAGTCGAGTCCTGCGTGCGTCCCCCGCAGGTGCATCATGCCCTGAAAACCGGCAGAGTGTGGAAGCGTGCCCAGAATCCCCGCCAGCGGCGGCACGCGTCCGGCCCCTGGACGGCGCGTCACGATCACCGACGTCGCCCGTGCCGCCGGCGTCTCCATCGCCGTGGTGTCCTACGCGCTCAACGGACGGCAGGGAGTGTCCGAGAGCACCCGTCGCCACGTGCTCAAGGTGGCCGACGACCTCGACTGGCGTCCCAGTGCCGCTGCCCGGTCGATGCGGTCCGGGGCGGTGACGAGCGTCGGGCTCCAGGTCCTCGACGGCGTCGGCGTGTCCCACAGCCGCTCGGCGGGGCTCGACCTCGCCGGCGGCCTGCGTGGGGTGCTCGACACCGTCGCGCTCTCCGTCGAGGTCGCGGCGGACCGCACGGCGGGCGCCACGGACCTCGAGCGGGCCTGGAGCGAGCGGCGGCACACCGCGTTCGTCGTCCAGGACCTGCTGCTGGACGACCCGCGCACCCGCGCCGCGGCCCGGGTCGGCGCGCAGGTGGTGGGCGTCACGCCGTCCGGCCTGGGGACCGCCGGGGTGGAGCGCGGCGTGTGGTTCGACGGTGACGCGGAGGCCGCCGTCGGGCGCTACCTCGTGGACCTGGGCCACCGGCACCTCGTGCTGCTGGTCACGGAGGCCGACAGGGACGTGGCCCGCGCTCTGCACGCGGGCCTGCTGGCGGCCACCGCCGGTCTCGTGGCGACGGTGGACGTGGTCGAGGCGGGGTCGGCACCGGCGGCCGGTGCCGCGGCCGCACGTCTCCTCGCGGACGAGCAGCGGCCGACGGCGGTGGTCACCGACGGTGACGTGACGGCGCTGGCGGTGCTGGAGGCCGCGCGGCACCGCGGGCTGGAGGTGCCCTGGGACGTCTCCGTGGTCTCCGGCGCGGACGCCGACACCTGCCGCCTCGTGGACCCGCAGCTCACCGCGATCGCCCGTCCGTGGCAGGACCTCGCCGCAGCCGTGGCGTCGGCGCTGCGGATCGCCCCGCAGACGCCTGCCGAGGTGCCGGCCGCACGCCTGGTGATCCGTGGCACGACGGCTCCGCCGTCGGTCCCCGGGATCCCCTAAACGTTTCACCAGGTGCGCCTGGGAGCGCAACCAGGACACGTTGGGGACGTCGGGCCGACAGCCCGGCGCACGGGCGACGACGCCCGTGCTCCCGAACTCCTGGAGGATCCCGTGCGATCACGATCCTTGCGGCCCCGCAACGTCGCGGTGACCAGGCCCGTCGCCGTGGCGGCGACGCTGGCCCTGGCCGCCGTCCCCCTCGTGGGGGCCACGACCACCGCCTCGGCGGCGGAGCGGGTCGACAACCCGTTCGTCGGCGCCGACCAGTACGTGAACTCCTACTGGTCCGAGAACGTCGTCGACGCGGCCGCGGAAGCCGGCGGCGACCTCGGCCAAGACATGCTCGCCGTCGCCGACACGCCCACCTCCGTGTGGATGGACCGCACCACGGCCATCGCGGGCAACGAGGACGGTCCCGGCCTGCGCCACCACCTCGACGCCGCGCTGGAGCAGCAGCAGGGCGACACCCCCCTGGTGTTCAACCTGGTGATCTACAACCTGCCGGGTCGCGACTGCTTCGCGCTCGCGTCCCAGGGGCTGGTCCCGGCCACGCCGGAAGGCATGGAGCACTACAAGACCGAGTACGTCGACGTCATCGCCGACATGCTCGCCGAACCGCAGTACGCCGACCTGCGTGTCGTGGCGACCATCGAGCCGGACTCCCTGCCGAACCTCGTCACCAACACCTCCGAACCCGCCTGCCAGACGGCGGCGCCGTACTACCGCGAGGGCGTCGCCTACACCCTCGACCGGCTGTACGAGGCCGGGAACGTGTACTCCTACATCGACGCCGCCCACGCGGGCTGGCTCGGCTGGGAGTCGAACGCCGGACCGGCCGCCCAGGTGTTCGCCGAGGTCGTGGAGTCCACGGAGCACGGCTACGACACCGTCACCGGGTTCGTCACCAACACGGCGAACTCGACGCCGTTGCGCGAGCCGTTCCTCGACGACGTGAACTTCACCAGCGGCACGTTCGTGCGCCAGGCGGACTTCTACGAGTGGAACACGGACTTCGACGAGCTCGACTGGACGGAGCACCTCTACGACGAGGTGACCGCCGCCGGGTTCCCCTCCGACATCGGCATGCTCATCGACACGTCCCGCAACGGCTGGGGCGGCCCCGACCGGCCCACCGCCGAGAGCACCTCGACGGACCTCAACACCTACGTCGACGAGTCGCGGGCCGACCGCCGCAACCACCGCGGCGCCTGGTGCAACCCGGACGGCGCCGGCCTCGGCGAGCGCCCGACGGTCAGCCCGACCGACAACGCCGGTTCGCACCTGCACGCCTATGTGTGGGTCAAGCCCCCGGGCGAGTCGGACGGCAACTCCGAGCCGGTCGACAACGACCAGGGCAAGGGCTTCGACCGGATGTGCGACCCGACCTACTCGGAGCAGGACCGCCTCGGCGGGAACCTCACGGGCGCCCTGCCGAACGCCCCGGTGGCGGGCCAGTGGTTCCAGGACCAGTTCGAGATGCTGGTGGCGAACGCGTACCCGCCGATCGACGGCGGCACCGTCGACCCCGACACCGAGGCGCCGACGGCGCCCGGCAACGTCGAGGCCACGGGCACCACGAGCACGTCGGTCGACCTGTCCTGGGACGCCTCGAGCGACGACACCGGTGTGACGCGGTACACGGTCCTCGTCGACGGTGAGACGGCCGGGACGAGCGCGACGACGTCGCACACCCTCACCGGGCTGACGCCGTCGTCCACCTACGAGGTGACCGTCACCGCGCGCGACGCGGCCGGCAACACCTCGGCCGCGTCCGCACCTGTCACGGTGACGACCGACGAGGCCACGGGTGGCGAGGACACGCAGGCACCCACCGTGCCGACCGGCCTCGCCGCGGGCGACGTGACGTCGTCGTCGGTGGAGCTCACCTGGGACGCCGCCAGCGACGACACGGGCGTGGCCGGCTACCTGGTGCACCGCGACGGCGACGAGGTCGCCGACGTGTCGGGAACCTCCGCCACGGACTCCGGCCTCGATGCGGGCACCGCGTACTCCTACACGGTGACCGCGTACGACGCGGCCGGCAACACCTCGGCGGCCTCGACGGCCCTGTCGGTGACCACCGAGGAGGGTGGGACCACCCCGGCCGGCGACTGCACCGTCGACTACTCGGTGAACTCCTGGAACTCCGGGTTCACCGGGTCCTTCGTGGTGACGAACGACTCCGACGCCGCGATCGACGGCTGGGAGCTCACGTTCACCTTCGCCGACGGCCAGACCATCGACCAGATCTGGTCCGCACAGGCCTCGCAGAGCGGGTCCGCGGTGACGATCACGCCGGCGGCGTGGTCGACGACGATCGCGCCCGGCGGGTCGGTGACGTTCGGCTTCAACGGGTCGCACTCCGGCACCAACACGGCACCGGACGACTTCGCCCTCGACGGCGTGGCCTGCGACATCGCCTGACCCCGCGGGGGCGGCTCCGGCCGCCCCCGCCCCCGTTCTCCGCGGCCGGGGTTTCGTACCCCGGCCGCGGATTCCACCTTCTTCTCGGAGGAACCATGCGATCCCGTCCAGAAAACGATATCGACCGGCGCGCGCGCCGCACGACCGCCGCGGTCTCCACCGTGGCCCTGGCCGGCGGTGCCTTGCTCGCCGGGGGCATGCTGCTCAGTCCGGCGCAGGCAGCAGAGCCCGTCTACGAGCCCCTCCGCGACGCCGCGGAGCGCCAGGGCGTCACGCTCGGCTTCGCCCTGACGCCCGGGCACCTGAACCAGCCCGGCTACCGGGAGATCGCCGAGCGCGAGTTCGACCTCGTCGTCGCGGAGAACGCGATGAAGTGGGACGCCACGGAACCCAGCCAGGGCAGCTTCAGCTGGGGCCAGGCCGACCAGGTGGTGGACTTCGCCGCCGCGCAGGACGCCGACCTCTACGGCCACACCCTCGTCTGGCACTCCCAGCTGCCCGGCTGGGCCGAGAGCATCTCCGACCCCGCCCGCCTGCGCGACGCGATGTACGACCACATCGACGCCGTGGCCGGCCGGTACGCCGACGACGTGGACTCCTGGGACGTCGTCAACGAGATGTGGGAGGGGGACGGCAGCCGGCGCCAGAGCGTCTTCCAGCGGGTGCTCGGCGACGGGTACATCGCCGACGCCCTGACCCGGGCCCGCCAGGCCGCGCCCGACGCCGACCTCTGCCTGAACGACTACAGCACGGACGGCATCAACGCGAAGTCGACGGCGATGTACAACCTGGTGGCCGACCTCCTCGCCGACGGCGTCCCGATCGACTGCGTGGGCTTCCAGTCGCACCTCATCGTGGGGCAGGTGCCGAGCAGCTACCAGCAGAACCTGCAGCGGTTCGCCGACCTCGGCGTCGACGTCCGCATCACCGAGCTGGACATCCGGATGAACGTCCCGGCCTCGCAGAACGACCTGACCCGGCAGGCGCAGGACTACCGCACGGTGGTCGAGGCGTGCCTCGCCGTCGACCGCTGCACCGGCGTGACCGTGTGGGGCATCGACGACGGCCACTCCTGGGTGCCCGACGTGTTCCCCGGCGAGGGCGCGGCGCTTCCGTGGGACGCGCAGTACCAGGCCAAGCCCGCCTACTCCGCGATCGCCGAGGCGCTCGGTGCGCAGGTCGAGGGCGACCCCGACCCGGACCCGACCGACCCCGGCGACCCCGGTGACCCGGGCGACGCCGCGTGCGAGGTGACCTGGACGAACGCCGGCTGGGACACCGGGTACACCGGCACGGTCGTCCTGACGAACACCGGCGACGCCGCCTGGTCGTCCTGGACGCTCACGGCCGATCTGCCGGCCGGGCAGACGCTGACGAACGGCTGGTCCGCCGACTGGTCGCAGTCCGGCGCGACGCTGACCGCCCGGAATGCCGCATGGAACGGCTCGGTGCCCGCGGGCGGCTCGGTACAGATCGGCTACAACGCCACGCACGGCGGCAGCAGCGCGGTGCCGACGCAGTACACGATCAACGGCGCCGACTGCGCCTGACGCCGTCCGCCTCGCCGTGGGGACGAGACCCGCGGGCCTCCTGAGGAGGTCCTGCCGGTCTCGTCCCCACAGCCGTGTGCGGCCCTAAACGTTTCTCACGGCGGGTGCACCCTGCCCATGTCGAAGCGCTTCGACTAGCCTGCGGCAGGACACGACGACGTGTCGCCCGGGCCGGACCACCGGTCGCGGCCCGGTCCGTCCGCACCGAGGAGTGAGAATCGGATGAGACTTCGACCAGCGGTCGCCGTGCTGGCGGCCACCGGACTCGTGGCCACGGGGGTGGGAGTCGCCGTCGCGCAGACGCCCGCAGCACCGCTCCCCCACACCCCGCAGAGCGTCGCCGACGACTACGACTGGGGAAACGTCGAGATGGTCGGTGGCGGGTTCGTCCCCGGCATCGTGTTCAACGAGTCCGAGCCCGGCCTCGTCTACGCGCGCACCGACGTCGGCGGCGCCTACCGGCTCGACCAGGCCACCCAGCGCTGGGTCCCGCTGCTCGACCACGTCGGCTGGGACGACTGGGGGCACTCCGGCGTGCTGTCGCTGGCCACGGACCCCGTCGACCCGGACAACGTCTACGTCATGGCAGGGTCCTACACGAACTCCTGGGACCCGAACAACGGTGCCGTCCTGCGTTCGTCAGACCGCGGCGAGACCTGGTCCCGGACCGACCTGCCGTTCCAGGTCGGCGGGAACATGCCCGGCCGCGGCATGGGTGAGCGCCTGATGGTGGACCCGAACGACAGCTCGGTGCTCTACCTGGGCACGGAGGGCGGCAACGGCCTGTGGCGGTCCACCGACTCCGGTGCCACCTGGTCCGAGGTCACCAGCTTCCCGAACCCCGGCAACTACGTCGCCGACCCCGACGGCGGCGAGTACAGCGACAGCATCCAGGGCGTCGTGTGGACGGTCTTCGACCCGTCGTCGGGCACGCCGGGAGAGCCGACGCCGACGATCTACGTCGGCGTGGCCGACAAGGAGAACAACGTCTACCGCTCCACCGACGCCGGCGAGACGTGGGAACGGGTCCCGGGCCAGCCCACGGGGTTCATCCCCCACAAGGCAGAGCTGGACCACACCTCCGGCCAGCTCTACGTGGCGACGTCGGACACCGGCGGCCCGTACGACGGCGGCTCCGGCGACGTGTGGCGACTGGACACCGCCACGGACGAGTGGAGCCGGATCAGCCCCGTGCCCTCCGACGACGCGGACGCCTACTTCGGCTACTCCGGCCTGACGATCGACCGCCAGGACCCCGACACGATCATGGTCGTCTCCCAGCTCTCCTGGTTCCCCGACAACCAGGTGTTCCGGTCCACGGACCGCGGCGAGACCTGGACGCAGATCTGGGACTGGACCAGCTATCCCGAACGGTCGAAGCGCTACGACCTCGACATCTCCGGAGCTCCCTGGCTCGACTTCGGCGGCACCTCCCAGCCGCCCGAGGACAGCCCCAAGCTCGGCTGGATGACCGAGAGCTTCGAGATCGACCCGTTCGACTCCGACCGCTTCCTGTACGGCACCGGCGCCACGATCTACGGCGGCGAGAACCTCACCGCGTGGGACGACGGCGGCACCGTCGACATCTCCGTCAGGGCGCAGGGCGTCGAGGAGACCGCCATCCAGGACCTGGTCGCTCCGCCCGGACCCGTCGAGCTCGTCTCGGGGATGTACGACATCGGTGGCTTCGTGCACCACGACATCTCCCAGGTGCCGAGCGACTTCTACACCCAGCCCTTCCAGAGCGGCGTGCTGAGCGTCGACGTCGCGTGGCAGGACCCGGCCACGATGGTGCGCGCCGGTGAGGGGGGCGACGACCTGCTCGGCGTCTCGACCTCGGGCGGCGACTCGTGGTGGGCCGCGCAGCAGCCGGCCGGTGCCACCGGCCCCGGCAACGTGGCGATGGCCGCCGACGGCTCGGCGATCGTGTGGAGCCCTGACGGCACCGGCGTGCACGTCTCGACGTCGCTGGGGTCGTCGTGGACACCCGCGACCGGCGTGCCCGACGGCGCCACCGTGCGCGCCGACCGTGAGGACCCGTCGGTCTTCTACGCGCTGTCCGGCGGCACCTTCTACACCTCGCACGACGGCGGCGCGAGCTTCACGGCGTCGTCCGCCACAGGGCTGCCCGACGCCGGGCGGCACCATGTGGAAGCCGTGCCCGGCCACGCGGGGCACGTGTGGGTCGCCGGCGGCGAGACCGACGGCATCTACGGCATGTGGCGCTCGACCGACCACGGCGAGACGTTCGAGCCCGTCGCCGGCGTCGACGAGGGCGACACGATCGGCTTCGGCAGGGCCGCCGACGGCCGCGACCACCCCGCCGTGTACACGTCCAGCAAGATCGACGGAGTCCGGGGGATCTTCCGGTCCGACGACGCAGGGGTCACCTGGGTCCGGATCAACGACGATGATCACCAGTACGCCTGGACGGGCGGCGCCATCAGCGGCGACCCGGACGTCTACGGGCGGGTCTACGTCGGCACCAACGGGCGCGGCATCGTCGTCGGAGAGTTCGGCGGGACGCAGCCGGAGCCGACTCCGGACCCCACGGAACCGGACCCCGACCCGTCGGACCCGGAGCCCACCCCCGATCCGACAGAGCCCGACCCTGACCCGACCGAGGACCCGGGCGAGGCGTCCTGCGCGGCGGACTACGCCGTCGTCGGCCAGTGGCAGGGCGGCTTCCAAGGCGCGGTGACCCTGACCAACACCGGTGACGAGACCCTCGCCCCCTGGGAGCTCTCCTGGGACTTCACCGGCGGCGAGACCGTCGCCCAGTCCTGGGGCGGCGACCTCACCCAGACCGGCGCGCACGTCACCGTCACCGGCCCGGCGTGGCAGACCGACCTCGCACCCGGGCGGTCCGTCTCCGTCGGCTTCATCGGCGCCGGCGACCCCGCCGAGGTGACCGGCCTGTCCGCCCACGGCGCACCCTGCACCACCAGCTGACCCCGGGCGAGCGTTGTGGGCGCGATTTCTGGGCCCTGAAGTCCGATAGAACGGACGAAGCGGGCCAGAAATCGCGCCCACAACGCTCGACGAGTGGCGGTGAGAGGTCAGCGGCGGCGCCGGAAGACGATCGGGTCCCCCGCGAACTCCCCGAACACCGCCCGCTCGTCGGCCGTCAACCGGCGCGGCCGCCCCTCCACCGCGTCCAGGATCACGATCGTCGTCACCGCCCGCGTGTAGGGCTGCCCGCCCGACGCCGGCCCGGTGCGCGGAAAGCCCCCGCGCGCCCCGTCATAGACCTCGTAGCAGACCTCGAGCGAGGCCCCGCCGATCGCCCCGATCCACATCTCGACGCGCACCGGGTCGCGCGAGAACTCCAGCGGCCGCAGGTACTCGATCTGCTGCCCCGCCACCAACGTGTGCGACGTCGCGTGCGGGCCCGTGTCCAGGATCGCCGTCGGCCACGGGTCCTCCGCCTCCGGGTGCCGCCAGAACGCCGTGATCCGGGCATCCTCCAGGAGCCGGAACATCGCGACGTTGTTGACGTGCTGGTAGGCGTCCAGATCCGACCAGCGCAGCGAGACGGGGACGTGCAGACGATTCATGCCAGGCATCGTCGCACGCTCGGGCAGCCCGCCCGACGCCGGCCCGGGCCGAGACTCACCCCGCCGCCGTCGACGCGTGCTCCCGGCACGACGCCAACGCGGCCATCTCCCCCGCGACCGGCTCACGCACCTGCTCGCGCGCCACCGCCTCCACCGACGCCCGCAGACGGCGGCGCACGCGCCCCGCCCGACGCCGCGCGCCCAGCGCCGCCAGCGGCCGGGAGACCAGCGCCACGAGGAGACCGCCGAGGACTCCGCCGAGCGCGAGCACCGTGGCCCACGGCACGTCGAACGCGCCACCGCCCCACCGTGCGAAGTCGAACGTCAGCACCGGCATGAGGAGCTCCGGGAGCCGGAAGTAGCGCAGCGCCGCCGCGACCCCCAGCCACAGCAGCCCCACCACCGCGGATGCCAGCAGCAGCCACTGCAGCATCCCGACCGCTCGCCACCAGAGCGGCCGCCACGCCTCCTCCAGCCGCGTCGACGCGACGGCCTGGTCGAGCGTGTCCGGCAGGCGGTCGACCGCCTCGGTGCCCCGGTTCCGTGCGGCCAGCACCCAGGCGTCCGGAGCCCCGGCGGTGACCTGGTCGATGTACCCCCGCACCGCCGTCGCCGCGGCGGCCCGCACGCTCGGGCGCGTCTGCGGCAGCGACGTGCGCGCCAGGTCCGGCCGGTCGACCGGGACCCGCACCTGGTCGCCGCGCAGGCCGAGTCGACGGAGCGGGTCCTTGCGGGCGCGGGCGATCCAGCGCGTCACCGGCCAGCCGGTCGCCAGGTGCGCGTCCCGCCGCGCCGCTCTGCGGACCGCGTCCACCACCGTGGTGGCGCCGGCCGCCTCCTCCAGGGCGTCGACCAGCGTGCCGTGCGCCCGGTCGGCGGCACGCGCCGGAGGCGCCTGCCCGCACTCGTCCACCACGCGTCGGGCGACGGCCCGCATGTCCCCGGCCAGGCGGGCCGTCGAGGCCTCCCGCCGTCGGGCCGCGTCCGCGAGCAGCCCGCGCAGCCGGTCGACGCCCTGACCCGTCCGCGCCGACAACCCGAGCACGCGCGCCCCGGAGAGCCCGTCGGCGACCACGAGCCGACGCAGGTCCGCCAGGATCGCGTCCGCCTCCTCGGGCGCCAGCCGATCGATCTGGTTGAGGGCCACGACGACGACGTCGGCGCGCCCGGCCAGCGGGCGCAGGTATCGCTCGTGCAGGGCCGCGTCGGCGTACTTCTGCGGGTCCACCACCCAGACCAGCAGGTCGGCGCGCTCCACCAGCCGCTCCGCACGGACCCGGTGCTCGACTACCACCGAGTCGTGGTCGGGCAGGTCGAGGAGCACCAGGCCGGTCGAGATCCCGGCCGGGGGCCGGGCCCGCCGCAGCAGGCCCGTCCCCTTGCCCGTCGACGTGTCGGCGTCGGCCTCCATCGCGTGCCGGCGTGGCACCTCCAGCCAGTCCAGCAGCTCGTCGGCGCCCTCGCCCCACACCGCCGCCGACGCGTGCGACGTCGTCGGCCGCTGCACGCCCGGCTCGGCCAGGTCGGTGCCGGCCACGGCGTTGAGCACGGAGGACTTTCCCGACCCCGTGGCACCCGCGAGCGCCGCCACCGTGTGCTCCGCGCTGAGGCCGCCGCGCTCCCGGGCGCGCTCGACGACGCGGTGCGCCTCGTCCGCCAGCTCGGGGTCCAGCCGCCCGGCACCGGCCGCGACCGCCTGCTCCAGCGCCGCGGTGCGGGTGGCGAGATCCGGCTTCATCCCTGGTCCTTCCGTCGCCAGCGCCGCCAGAACCGCGCCCTGGGGGCGTCGGGTACGTCCGGTGCTCCGGCGTCGCCCTCCTGCGCCGCGGGCTCGCGGCCCGCGAGCGATCCCGGCAACCCGGGGATGCCTTCGGGGCTGGTCGGCGGCCGGAACGTCCCCGCCCCGCGCAGCATCCCACCGCTCCAGGGCCGGGTGAGGCCGTCGTCCGCCCGCGAGCGGGTCGCCCGCTCCTGCTGGGCCGCCTCCGCCACGTCGCGGGCGGCGTCACGCAGGCGGTCTCCGCGCACGTCGTCGGTGCCGAGCGCGTCGAGCTGGGCGGTGTACCGGGCGGACTGGCCGCGCAGCACGGCGTCGACGCGGGCGGTGAGCCGTTCCTTGGCCTGCGCGGCGAGGCGACGCACCGCGTCGTCGCCGAACACGGCCTCGAGCAGCTTCTGGGCGACCACGGCGGTGCCGCCCGCGATGCCCACCTCGAGGCCCGTGAGGCCGGCGGTCGAGGCGAAGACGACGATCATCAGGCTCACGCCGAGCGCGTTCACCCCGAAGGAGAGCGCCCGGGCGGTCCCCCGTCGGCTCTCCCCCTGCTCCCGGACGAGCTCGAGGACGTCGCCCTGCCACGCCCGGATCGCTCCGGCGACCTCAGGGCGGAGACCGGGAGCGGTCCGGCTCAGCTCGAGCCCGTCGAGCAGCGCCGCGCCCGCCGCGTCGCCACGCCAGGCGGCATAGGTGCGCTCCGCGGCCTGCTCGGCCGCGTCCAGGACGACGGACTCGAGCCCGTGCGCGATCGCCTGCTCGACGTGCGGCGCCTCCTTGACACGGCCGCGCAGGACGCGCCCGACGGCGTCCCGCACCTTCCCCGCTCGGGCCTCCAACGCCCGGAAGAACTCGCCCGTCCCGATGAAGTCCTGCCACCGGGCGAGGACCTCGCCGCGCAGCAAGGCACCGTCCGACGTCGCGTCCTCGACCTGCCGGAGCGCGTCGGCATGATGATGCTCGACGGTCTCTCGCAGCCGGGTGTCGGCAGCGTGCTGGACGTCCGCCGTCGCTGCCAGCTCGTGGGCCCGCCGGACGAGGTCGTCCACGACGCCGTCCCGCGTCGCGGCGATGACGCGGGCGCGCGAGTCCGGGTCGCCGCCGAGGCCGGTGAGCCAGGTAGCGAGCTCGCCGACCGCGTGCTCCGGCAGCAGGCCGTCCGACATCGCGTCGTCACCGCTCGCGCCGGCCCCGGACTCGGGGACGACGAACAGGGCGGCCTCGCCCAGCCCGTGCTCGCTCATGAGCCGGCGCAGGTCGGCTGCGACCTCTTCGGCGCCCGGGTCCACCCGGTCCAGGACGAGGGCGACCTGCGCTCGGCGGGCCGCCGCCGTCGTCAGCAGGTCCCACGGCACCGCGTCCGCGTAGCGGGCAGCGGTCGTGACGAAGAGCCACAGGTCGGCGGCACCGAGCAGCTGTGCGGCGAGCTCACGGTTGGCCTCCTCCACGGAGTCGACGTCGGGCGCGTCGAGCAGTGCCAGACCCTGGGGCAGGTTGCCGGAGGCCACGAGGCGCAGCGCTCGCGGCCCCGCCTGCGTCCCAGCGTCGTCGCGACGGTCCGCCGCGGGTGTGCCGTGCACGCTGGTGCGCGCCAGGCCGGGAAGCACCCGGTCGCCGGTGAACCACCGGGCGTCGAGCGGGTGGTGGACGAGGACGGGCGCGCGCGTGGTCGGGCGCAGCACGCCCGGTGCCGTGGCCTGCTCCCCCAGCAGCGAGTTGACCAGCGTGGACTTGCCTGCGCCGGTGGAGCCGCCGACGACGACGAGCAGCGGCGCACGCTCGGCGCGCAGGCGGGGCAGCAGGTAGTCGTCGAGCTGGTCGGTCGCGCGCGCCAGGTCGGTGCGAGCGCTGTGGACGCCGGGTGTCTCGAGCGGCAGCCGCAGTGCCCCGAACCGGGCCCGCAGCGCGTCCAGGGCATCGAGGAGCGCGGCCGCGCCGGCGTCGGGCGTCAGCGCGGAGCTCGCCGAGACGGCGCCGTCGGCGCGCTCGTCGGGCTCGTCGGGCCGGCCGGTCGCGGTCATGTGCCCAGTCTGCACACATCGGACGTTCGGTGCATGGAGGCGACCGTGTCGTCGTGTCGTCCTGTGCTGCCTGGTCAGGCGATCGGCCGGGGCCGGCGGAGCCAGTCGATGCAGACCTCGGCCTGCGCCCGCTGGAACGACCGCACGTGCGGGATCGCCGGTGGTGGCGGCTGCAACGAGGAGTGGACGAAGTAGCCGGTGAGGCTCACGACGTAGGCGCGCACCGCGTCGTCATCGGTCCCGGATGGCAACGGATGCCGTTCGAGCACCTCCCACGGAGGTGGGCCACCCTCGAGCCGGACCGAGGGCAGCATCCCGACGACGTCGGTGTATGCCGCGCCGCGCACGGCGAACGGCCAGTCGACGGCGATCGCGCGCATTCCGGCGCCGGACGGGTCCTCGACGACCACCGCGTTGTCGCCCCGCAGGTCGCCGTGCAGCAGACTCGTGCCCGCCACAGCCTCGACGACGTCCCCCTCGATCTCGGCAAGCCGGTCGAGGTGGTCCGCGAACCATGGGTCGTAGGAGCTCAGCCCGGCCGGCCGTTCGTCCGCGAGCCGCTGGGTGAGGCCCGGGGGCCACTCGTCCGCCATCTCGGGCAGCACACCAGGTGCGATCTCGTGCTCAGCGATCCGCGCGGCAAGGTCCATGACAACGTCCAGCTCGTCGGGCTGCCACGGCACGCGGGGCGTGTTCCCGGTGAGCGCATCGAACGCCACGACGACCCAGTCGTCTCCCGAAGGACCCGACACCTCGGCGAGCCAACGCAGCCTCGGCGCCGGGACGCCGTCAGGCAGCAGCGCCGACCTGCCGGCCTCCCGGCGGTACATGGCGGCCGAGAAGTCGTGCTCCGCTGAGACCGCCTTGACGAACACGTCCCCGCGGGAAGTCCGCAGAGTGGAGGCCATGCCGGGCGTGTACCCGCCGTCGTGGCTCGTCCAAGCAGTCACGGGTGCGCCGAGGCGGCCCTCCAGGGCGCCACGGACGTGTGCGGGAATCTCGGGCCAGACAGGTCGGGTGCGGCGCTGCGACGGTGTGGTCATGCCTGCCGATCCTGCCGACCGCACCGGACGCTTCTCCAGCGAATTTGCGCTCCGGACAGCGTTGTGGGCGCGAATTCTGGGCCCGAAGATCGCCCATAACGGGGCAGAACGGACCAGAAATCGCGCCCACAACGGCACGGAGGGTGGGGGTCAGTCGCGGGTGAGGCGGCGGTAGGTCACCCGGTGTGGGCGGGCGGCGTCCGCACCGAGCCGCTCGACCTTGTTCTCCTCGTAGGACGCGAAGTTGCCCTCGAACCAGTACCAGTTCGCCGGGTTCTCGTCGGTGCCCTCGTAGGCGAGGATGTGCGTGGCGACGCGGTCGAGGAACCACCGGTCGTGCGAGACCACGACGGCACAGCCCGGAAACTCCAGCAGCGCGTTCTCCAGCGAGCCCAGGGTCTCGACGTCGAGGTCGTTGGTCGGCTCGTCGAGCAGCAGCAGGTTGCCGCCCTGCTTCAGCGTCAGCGCGAGGTTCAGCCGGTTGCGCTCACCGCCGGAGAGCACACCGGCCGCCTTCTGCTGGTCGGCGCCCTTGAAGCCGAACGAGGCCACGTACGCTCGCGAGGGGATCTCGACGTTGCCCACCTGGATGAAGTCGAGCCCGTCCGAGACGACCTCCCACAGCGACTTGTCCGGGTCGATGCCCCCACGGGACTGGTCCACGTAGGAGATCTTGACCGTGTCGCCGACCTTGAGGTCACCGCCGTCGAGCGGCTCCATGCCCACGATCGTCTTGAACAGCGTCGTCTTGCCGACGCCGTTGGGGCCGATCACGCCGACGATGCCGTTGCGCGGCAGCGTGAACGACAGCCCGTCGATGAGCTGACGGTCGCCAAAGCCCTTCTGCAGGTTCTTGGCCTCGAGCACCGTGCTGCCCAGGCGCGGGCCTGCCGGGATCTGGATCTCCTCGAAGTCGAGCTTGCGCGTGCGCTCGGCCTCGGCGGCCATCTCCTCGTAGCGGGCCAGTCGCGCCTTCGACTTGGTCTGGCGGCCCTTGGCGCTCTGGCGCACCCACTCGAGCTCGTCCTTGAGGCGCTTGGCGAGCTTCTGGTCCTTCTTGCCCTGGACCTCGAGCCGAGCCTGCTTCTTCTCCAGGTAGGTGGAGTAGTTGCCCTCGTACGGGTACAGACGGCCACGGTCGACCTCGCAGATCCACTGGGCGACGTGGTCCAGGAAGTAGCGGTCGTGCGTCACGGCGAGCACGGCGCCGGGGTAGGTGGCCAGGTGCTGCTCGAGCCACAGCACGGACTCGGCGTCGAGGTGGTTCGTGGGCTCGTCGAGCAGGAGCAGGTCTGGCTTCTCCAGCAGCAGCTTGCACAGCGCGACACGACGGCGCTCACCACCTGAGAGCACGGTGACGTCGGCGTCCGGCGGCGGGCAGCGCAGCGCGTCCATCGCCTGCTCGAGCTGGCTGTCGAGGTCCCACGCGTCGGCGGCGTCGATGGCCTCCTGCAGCTCGCCCATCTCCGCCATGAGCGCGTCGAAGTCCGCGTCGGGCTCGGCCATCAGCGCGGAGATCTCGTTGAAGCGGTCGACCTTCGCCTTGATCGGCCCGACGGCCTCCTCGACGTTGCCGAGGACCGTCTTCTCCTCGTTCAGCGGCGGCTCCTGCTGGAGGATGCCGACGGTGTAGCCGGGCGAGAGCCGAGCGTCACCGTTGGACGGCTGGTCGATGCCGGCCATGATCTTGAGGATCGTCGACTTCCCGGCACCGTTCGGGCCGACGACGCCGATCTTGGCGCCGGGCAGGAAGTTCAGCGTGACGTCATCGAGGATGACCTTGTCGCCGTGCGCCTTGCGCGCCTTGTACATGGAGTAGATGAACTCAGCCACTGGCTCGTTTCCACCGTTCGATCGCGCTGTCTGAGGGTTACCGGCGGGCACGGCGGAGGACCGGCGTGCAGCCGGTCCCCCAGCCTACGCGACACTGCCCCTCAACCGGCGACCGGCTCCGCCTCACCCGCCAGGTCGTCGACCACGTCGCCACCCGCTGCGCACTCGTCGTCCCCCGCCAGGTCGTCCTCCTCGGTCAGCGACCTCGCGTCGTCCGGCGCCGCCGTCTCCCACGGGGATGCCTCCACCTGGCCGGTGCGGTCCTGGGGCGCGGGGCCGGACTCGTGGATCACCTTGCTGAACCGCGTCATGCCCCGGGTGGAGTCCGGCCCGATCGCGTCGGCGTCCACCACCAGGTTGACGCGGTCGCGGCCGTCGCGGTCGGTCCACTCCTCGGCGGAGAGCCGCCCCGTCAGGACCACCGGCTGCCCCTGCACCAGGGACTCGCAGACGGTGCGCGCCGCACCGCGGAACGCCTTGACCGTGAACCAGGTGGTCCTGCCGTCGCGCCACTCCCCGGTGACGGCGTCGCGCACCCGGCGCGTGCTGCCCACGCGGAAGCTGGTCCATGCGACCTGGTTCTGGGACAGGTGCAGCGCCGGGGTCGTCCCGACGTAGCCCGTCACGGTCACCGTGGCCTCGCTCATACGTCCTCCTGAGATCTGCGGCCGGCACGGTACCGGCCGTGCACCCAGGCTCAGGCTGACGTGGCGGCCTTGTCGCCCTTCTCCGGCGATCCTGTGGACGGCGCCCCGGCTGTGGGCAGCCTCAGCGCCCCGGTCAGCGGTCGGGACGACGGCAGGTCGCGCGCCGAACGGGCGAGCTCGCGCACCCGACGGTGGTCCACCAGCACCCGCTGGGTGGGCTCGCCCAGGTGGCGCACCAGCACGTCGCGGACCGCCTCGCGACCCTGTCGGGCCACCTCCGCCCGCCGCCGGGCGGCGAGCCGGCGGCGCACCACGGCCCGCACCACCGCCAGCACGACGGCGACGACGAGGAGGCCCGCACCGACGCCCACCAGCACCTGGTCCCACGGCCCCGGCACGGCCAGCACGCCGGTGAGCGCGAGCACGCCGGCGATCACCAGCAGCACCCCGAGCACCGCGCAGGCCCAGGCCGTGCGGCGCACCGGACGCGACCACGCAGGGCCGCGGACGTCCAGGTCCACGCTGCGCAGCGCCTCGGTCACCACGGCCCGCAGCCGGTCCGCACCGGCGACGGACTCCGCGAGCGAGCGCTGCCACCCGGGCCGCAGCGCCGCCCCCGCGCGGGTCAGCCACCGCGCCCGGGAGAGCGCGATCGTGTCCCGGTCCGCAGCAGGGATCTCGGGCATGCCGTAGCCGTTGCGCACGGCCGCACCGACCTGGCTCGCGACGGCGTCCAGCCCGGTGGCACCCACCACGGGCTCGAGCTCGCGGTCCACCGCGGCGTCGAGCTGCCAGGGGACGTCCGCCGGGATCTGGGACAGCAGGGCCGCTGCCGCGGAGTCCAGCTCGGCGGCTGCGCGCCCGGCGGCGACGGATCGCCGTGCGCACGCCTCCTCGAGGATCTCGCGCACGTGCCCGATCCCCTCACCCGTCCTGGCCGATGCCGGCTGCACGTGCACGCCGGTCAGGCCGTCGTCGGCCAGCAGCCGGCCGAGGTCCTCGACGAGGTTCTCCCGCTGGGAGTCGGGCACCGTGTCGACCTGGTTGAGCACCAGCACCATCGACGACTCCGAGCCCACCTGCGCGCTCAGGTACCCCGTGTGCAGGGCGTCGTCCGCGTACTTCTGCGGGTCCACCACCCACACGAGCAGGTCGACCAGGGGCAGCACGCGGTCCACGACCTCGCGGTGCGCCGGCTCGACCGAGTCGTGGTCGGGCAGGTCGAGCAGCACGAGCCCGGCCAGCCCGGCGGCTCCGTCGCCCTCGAGGTCCTCGCTGTGCGTGATCCGCCGTTCCCGGTCGACGCCGATCCAGTCCAGGAGCGGTTCAGCGCCCTCGGACCAGGAGCAGGCGGTGACGCGCGCCGTCGTCGGCCGCTTGACCCCCACGTCCGCGAACGACAGGCGCGAGATCTTGTTGAACAGGCTCGACTTGCCGGACCCGGTGCCGCCGGCGAAGGCCACCACCGTGTGGTCGACGCCGAGCTCGAGCCGCCGGCGCACGCCCTCCACGGCCGTCTCCACCCGCTGGCCCGTCGCGCGGTCGAGGCGGGGCCCGGCGAGCGAGAGCGCCTCGGCGAGGTCCTCGGTGCGTGCGCGCAGCGTCGCGTCGTGCGAGGTCGTCGTCATGTGAGCCTCCTCAGCTCGGCGAGCCGCAGGCGCAGCGCGGTGGCTGCGTCGTCCACCAGGTCGGGTGAGTCGAGTCGGGCACGCACCGCGTCGATCTCGGCGTCGACGACGACGGCGGCGCGGTCGGCGAGGTCCTCGCGCAGCGCGGCGACCGGTTCCGAGGCGACGTCCGCCACGACCCGGTCGAGCAGTCGCCTGGCGTCGTCGCTGCCCGCCGCCGCGGCGAGGAGCAGCGTCGCCAGACCTCGCTCGCCGAACGCTCTCGCAGCAGCCCGCACGGCGGCGGCGGTGTCGGGGCCGAGCAGGGCGCCGACCTGTTCGTCCGCGCCTGCGGCCCACTCCGCGACCGTCGTGCCCGCGGCCTCGCCGCGCGCCGCGGTGCGTTCCTCGGGGTCCGGCAGCGCGTACGGACCGCCGGCGGGAGCCGCCGACCCGTCGAGCAGCGCGCGCAGGCGTTCCTCGACCCTCGCGCCCGACGCCGTCAGCGTCCGCCGGGCGGCGGCCTCGACGTCGTCGCGCAGCACCTCGAGCGCCTCCGAGCGGGTGCGCCCGGCTCGGCGCGAGCTGCGGGCGCGGTGCCCGCGGACCTTGACGCGGTCGACTCCGGCGGTTCCGGAGAGCTCGCGCCACCGCGCCTCGACCGACGCCCCGGCGACGACGCCCGCCCCGACCGCGTCCCGCGCGAGCTTCTCCGCGGCGGCCAGCTCGCCGTCCACGAGGCGGCGCAGGGTGGTGGCGGCCGCGGCCTGCGCCTCGATCGCGTCGGCCAGCGAGGTGACCCAGCCGGGCAGCGCGGCGAGCGACCCCTTGAGGGTGCGCACCACGACGGCGCGGGACCGGTCCGGCCCGGCCAGCATGTTGAGCCAGCGTTTGATCTGGCGGACCACCGACTCGTCGAGCAGCCCCTCGTGCGGGCCGACGTCCGGCACCACGAAGAGCGGCGTGTCCGTCATGCCGTGGGAGCGCAGCCGCGCCATCAGGTCGCCGCGGATCGTCGTCAGGTCGGCCTGCGGGACGCGGTTGAGGACCATCGCCACCGAGGCGCCGCGCTCGGTGGCCCGCGCGAGCGCCTGCCAGGGCAGCGCGTCGCCGTACCGGGACGCCGTGGTGACGAAGAGCCACAGGTCCGCGCCCTCGAGGAGCTGCTGGGCGATCGAACGGTTCTCCTGCACGAACGAGTCGAGGTCGGGTGCGTCCAGCAGCGCGGTGCCGCGCGGTACGCCCTCGTGGTGGATCACGCGGGACAGCTCGGTGACCGGCCCTTCGGCGATCACGTCCGCGTCGGCAGGGTTGAAGGCGAGGACGGGCTCGCGGGTGGTGGGCCGCAGCACCCCGGCCTCGGAGACCTCCTCGCCGAGCAGGGAGTTGTACAGGGTGGACTTGCCGGCCCCGGTCGAGCCGGCCACGACCACGACGGCGGGCGAGCTCAGCTCGGCGAGGCGCGGCAGCAGGTGCTCGTCGAGCTGGGCGAGCAGCCGGTCGCGCGACGCGCCGGCCTCGTCCGCGCCGTCGACCGGCAGGGGGAGGCGCACGTCGGCGACGTCGCGGCGCAGGTCGCGGGCGACGTCGTGGACGGTGAGGCCGAGCTCCTCGGCCGCAGCCGCGTCCGGCCGCCCGCCGCGGAAGCGGGAGGCGCGCGTGGAGGAAGTCACGGGCTCATCCTGGCGTGCCCGGCGGTCGGTGCCAAACGCGCGCGCCGTGGGCACCACGACTTCTCCGTCCGCGGGGACGACGGCGCCGCTCCCGTCAGGCCCTCGGCCCGGAGCCGTCCGCCTTGCGGCCGGTCTCGCGCTCCCAGGCGTCGAGCTGCTGGGTGAGCGCCCGGGCGAGCTCGAAGACCTGCTGCGGCGGGATCCGCACCCGCGACACGACCCGCGCCGGCATCACCCGGCCACCGGTCTGGGCGCCGGTCGACTGGTCGACCGCCGGCTTGGCCGGCGACTTCGCGGCCACGAAGTCGAGGACGAACGACGTGGACGTGTGCCACACGGACGCGAAGTCCGCCGGCACCCCCGTCTCGTGCTCGCTGGGCAGGTCGACCTGGAGCTTGAGCTCGGAGCTCGCCATGGCGGTCCTCTCTTCGGCAGTCCGGAGGCGTTGCGCGGTCGCTCCGACCGTACCCCCGCCGCAGCACCCCGGGCGCCGCCTCAGCCCTTCCTCACGAGCGCACGAGCCGTCGCCTTGCCGTAGACGCCGTCGTCGGGGATGCCGAGCCAGCGCTGCACCTCGCGGATGCGCTCGACCGTCTGCGCCCCGATGACGCCGTCCACCTTTTCGCCCTGGAGCCCGACGACGCGTTGAGCGATCTCGTTGCGCCAGCGGCCACCGCGCCCCCGCTTGGCCCCGCGGCCGAGGTGGTACCAGGTCTGCGGCCCGACGACGCCGTCCACCGTGAGCTGGCGCCGCTTGCGCTGGAACGTCCGCACGCCGTCCGCGGTCTTCGGGCCGAACTTCTTGTCGACCTTCCCCCGGTACGCGCCGGCGCCACGGAGGCGGTGCTGGAGGAGCCCGACGCGCCAGCCGGTGGAGCCCTGTCGGATCGTGCCGATCCGGTGCGGCTTGCGCCTCGTGCCGCCCCCGGTACCGGAGCCCCGGGCCTTGTCCCGGTCCGGGTAGTACGTCAGGTGCCACAGCTCCTTGACGCGGCGGCCCTCGTCGTCGTCCCACCCGCACCCGGCGGCGACCTTGAGGAACCGCTGGCGGTCACGGTCCTCCCACGAGGTGAACACGACGGCGCGGGCGCGGCCCGGGTCACCCGCCGACCGCGCCGTCTTGACGTCCACCGCGACCCCGCCGCCGTGGTTCGAGGTGCCCGGCACGGCGGCGGCCGCACCCTTGACCCGCCCGTACCGCGTGCCGTTCCAGTAGCGGTAGTCCCCGTACGGGGAGCGCGCCCCGGCCCGGTACCGCTCCTTGAACAGCTTGACCTGTGTCTCGTACGAGCGCCATGCGCCCGTGATGAGCACGTTCTTGCCGAACTTCTCGACCGCGCGGTCCCACGCGGCGGCGGCGTCCGTGCGGAGCACGAAGCCGGGGTTCGACGTCAGGGCTCGACCGTGCGAGCTCTTGATCTGAGCGACAGCCATGTCGGGTTGCCTCCTGGGCCTCAGCGACGAAGCGTCAGGTCGAACGGTCCGCATCGCCTCCGCGAGGGGACCGCGGTTCTGTGCCCGGACCTCGTGCAGCGACGCTTCTCAGGCCTTCACGACGTCCGCGTGCTCGGAGCACAGCATCTCGGGACCGGCCAGGACAGCGAGCACTGCCGTGCCGCCGCTCCGGTCCGTCCCGATGTCCATATAGGGATGGAGGGCCGCCGTCGCACCTCGTGACGTCGGCTGCGGGTGACTCACCCACGTCGCTGTGCTCGCCGTGTCGGAGTGCCCCCGGCAGGACTCGAACCTGCAACCTACGGATTAGAAGGCCGTTGCTCTATCCATTGAGCTACGGAGGCGCGGGCCCATGGTAGTCAATCCTCGAGCAGGGCCGGCGCCCGCACCCGCAGCGCGAGCAACCCGCAGACCAGGCACACGGCCACGTTCACAGCCACCAGCACCCGGTGGTCGACGACCGCGAGCGCGGCCGCCCCGGCCAGCGTCACGAGCACTCCGGGCAGGTTGAGCACCACGTGGCTCGCAGCACCGACGCGACCCTGCATACGGGTCGGCGTGAGCACCTGCCGCTCGGTGACGTAGGCGACCACGGCGCTGGTGGCGGTGAAGCCGACGACGCCCATGCCGAGCACGGCGGGCAGCACCCACGAGCCGGCGAGCGGCACGAGCCCGAGCGCCAGGCCCACCAGCCCGAGCGAGAAGACCCGCGGCCGCCCGAACCGCACCATGAGCCTGCCGACGACGAGCCCTGCCGCCAGCCCGGCGACGCCCTGCAGCGTCGTCAGCGGGCCCAGCAGAGCCGCTTCGAGGCCCAGGTGCTCCAGGATCGCGAAGGCGACCGCGTTGACGAGGCCGACGGCCGCCATCGCCCAGAGGATCGCCGTGGTCATGCGGCCGAGGGGCGGCGTCGAGACCAGGTAGCGGAACCCCTCGGTGGCCTCGGCCCAGAACCCGGTCGGCACCACGCCGTGCGGCTGCGACTCGGTGATGCGCACGACGGCGAACACGGCGGCCGACCCGACGAAGGCCATCATCGCCGCCACCACCAGCGGAACCGGGCCGATCCAGGCGTACACGGCCGCACCGAGCACAGGCATCGCGATCCGGAACACCTGGTCGATGGCCGCCAGCCGGCCGTTGGCGTGGCCCAGGGCCTCGTCGGGCAGCAGGTCCTTGAGCAGGCCGGACTGGCACGCAGCCGTCACGTAGGCGATCGTCGCGTAGAGCACGGTCACCAGGTACACCATCCAGACGTGCTCGGCGCGCGAGACCGCCAGCAGCGGGACGAGCACCAGTGCCCCGGCCGCGTACGTCCACACCAGCATCCGACGGCGCGACACGCGGTCGGCGAGCCGACCGAGGAAGGGTGCCGCGAGCGCCGGAACGCCGAGCGCTGCGAACGTGACACCGCCGAGGGCCGCGCTGCCCGTGAGGTCGGTGACCCAGACCGCAAGGATCAGCACGAGCACCGAGTCCGCGAAGTTGGTCAGCGCCCAGCCGGCGGTCAGCGTCCGGAACTGCGCGGTGCGCAACGCGGCGACGGGCGACCGCTTCGACATCGTCACCGCCACACGATAGGCGAACCGGACCGGTCGACGCTGCCAGCGAAAAGATCGTGCATCTCCCCCCGCTGCCGAGGCATGCTCGGAGCACACCGCGGTGACGCCCGTCCGGTCAGGTGCCGGACGGTCGGGTGGTCCCTGGCCCGGACCGACGAACCCACGTCACGAAGGAACGAACGATGCACCCGATCGAAGCGCACGCCGTCGCGCGTGCCATCCACCACGAACGCCTCGCCGAGGCCGAGCGTGCCCGGCGCGAGCGCCGCCAGCGGGACGCCCGGGACGGCGCTCCGTCCTCCCGGGGCCAGCGGCGTCGCCGTCGCTTCCGGCTACGGCTTCGCCGGCGCCCGAGGCTCCAGCTCACCGTCCCCGGGAACGCCCGAGGATGGCGAGTCGCATGACTGCACGACAGCACGACACCGGGAGCCCCGGCCGTCACGACCACCGCGTCGAGACCGCCGGGGCTCTCTGCGTCGGCACCGGGACGCCTGGCAACCGCCGTCGGCGGCAGAACGTAGGCTGGCTCCCGTGAGCCCGAGCAACCCGAACGACCGCATCGTGTGGATCGACTGCGAGATGACCGGCCTCGACCTGCGCGCCGACGCGCTCGTCGAGGTGGCCGCCGTCGTCACCGACTCCGAGCTGAACGTCCTGGGCGAGGGGGTCGACGTCGTCGTCCGACCGCCGGCCGAGGCGCTCGACCAGATGAACGACTTCGTGCGCCAGATGCACACGACCTCCGGGCTGCTCACCGAGCTCGACGGCGGCACCACCCTGGCCGACGCCGAGGCGCAGGTGCTGGCCTACGTCCGTGAGCACGTCCCCGAGCCCGGCAAGGCTCCCCTGGCGGGCAATTCGGTGGGCACGGACAAGATGTTCCTGGAACGGGACATGGCCGAGCTGGTCGGTCACCTGCACTACCGGATCGTCGACGTCTCCTCGATCAAGGAGCTGGCGCGGCGCTGGTACCCGCGGGTGTACTTCGCCTCGCCGCAGAAGAACGGCGGGCACCGCGCGCTCGCCGACATCCTGGAGTCGATCGACGAGCTGCGGTACTACCGCGAGGCGCTGCTCGTCCCGCAGCCCGGTCCCGACACGAAGTCAGCTCGGGCGGTGGCCGAGCGCATCAAGGAGACCTCGGTCACGACCCGGCCCGCGATGTCCTGATCGCCCCACGGAGCATGTACACTTTTCGACGGCTGAGGCACTCGTTGTCATTCGTCTGTCGAAGCCATGGTGGCTATAGCTCAGTCGGTAGAGCGCCTGGTTGTGGTCCAGGAGGTCGCCGGTTCAAGCCCGGTTAGCCACCCCACCGAACGAGGCCCGGATCTCGTCCAGGATGCACTCCTGGACGAGGTCCGGGCCTCGTTCTCGTTCCGGGTGACCGGCCCCCGCCCGCGCTCAGTGCGAGCCGGAAGGAAACCTGTAGCGTGCAGGAGACGGGGCACGTCGCTGTCGTGAGGACGGAGCATCGACATGAGCACCAACAGTTTCGGATCCCTCGACCAGCTCACCGTGGGCGAGGCCACCTACGACATCTTCCGGCTGGACCGGGTCGAGGGCTCGGCCCGGCTGCCGTACAGCCTGAAGGTCCTCCTGGAGAACCTGCTGCGCAACGAGGACGGGCGGGTGGTCACCGCCGAGCACGTCCGTGCGCTCGCGGCCTGGGACCCTGCCGCGACGGCGGAGACCAGCACGGAGATCCAGTTCACCCCCGCGCGGGTGCTCATGCAGGACTTCACGGGTGTGCCGTGCGTGGTCGACCTGGTCGCGATGCGTGACGCCATGACGGCGGTGGGCGGGGACCCGGCGAAGATCAACCCGCTCATCCCCACCGACCTGGTCATCGACCACTCGGTGATCGCCGACGTGTTCGGCCGCGTCGACGCCTTCCGGGTCAATGCGGACCTGGAGTTCGAACGCAACCACGAACGCTACGAGCTGCTGCGCTGGGGCCAGCAGGCCTTCGACGACTTCCGGGTCGTCCCGCCCGACACCGGGATCTGTCACCAGGTCAACCTGGAGTACCTGGCACGGGTGGTCTTCACCAAGGAGGGTGCGCAGCGCCCGGTGGCCTACCCCGACACGGTCGTGGGTACCGACTCCCACACCCCGATGATCAACGGGCTCGGTGTGCTGGGGTGGGGGGTCGGCGGCATCGAGGCCGAGGCAGCGATGCTGGGCCAGCCGATGAGCATGCTCATCCCGCAGGTGGTGGGGCTGAAGCTCACTGGTGAGCTGACCGAGGGCACGACGGCCACCGACCTGGTCCTGACCGTGGCCGAGCTGCTGCGCCGGACCGGCGTGGTGGGCAAGTTCGTGGACTTCTTCGGCCCTGGTGTCGCCAACGTGCCGTTGGCCACCCGCGCGACCCTGGGCAACATGAGCCCGGAGTACGGCTCGACCGCGACCATCTTCCCCGTCGACGCCGAGACGCTGGACTACCTGCGCCTGACCGGCCGCTCGACCCACCAGGTCGAGCTGGTGGAGGCGTACGCCAAGGAGCAGGCCCTGTGGCACGACCCGGACCACGTCCCGGACTACAGCCAGGTCGTCGAGCTGGACCTGTCGACCGTCGAGCCGTCCCTCGCCGGGCCGACGCGCCCGCAGGACCGCATCCCTCTGCGGGCCGCCCAGCGCGCTGTGCGTGGGCTGCTGGCCGGGCAGACGCACGCCGAGGCGGTCCGGGGCGGGGTGGACGACGGGTCGGCGGACTCCTTCCCGGCCAGCGACCCCTACACGGTCGGCACCGGGGTCGACCGCGACGCGCCGCCCCGGACGGGCGGCTACGGCCAGGTCGACGGTTGGCCCTCGGACCCGACGCAGATCGACCTCGACGGCACCCCGGCGCAGATCGACCACGGTGACGTGGTCATCGCGGCCATCACCTCCTGCACCAACACCTCCAACCCGTCGGTGATGCTCGGCGCCGGTCTGCTGGCGAAGAACGCCGTGGAGAGGGGGCTGCGCTCCAAGCCGTGGGTCAAGACGAGCCTGGCTCCCGGGTCGCGGGTCGTGACCGACTACTACGAGCGCGCCGGACTCACCCCGTACCTCGAACAGCTCGGCTTCCACCTCGTGGGCTACGGCTGCACCACGTGCATCGGCAACTCCGGTCCGCTGATCCCCGAGGTCAGCCAGGCCGTCACCGGTCACGACCTCACGGTGGCCTCGGTGCTGTCCGGGAACCGGAACTTCGAGGGCCGTATCCACGCCGAGACGAAGATGAACTTCCTGACCTCACCGCCGCTGGTCATCGCCTATGCCCTGGCGGGGTCGATGCACGTCGACCTGCTGCGCGAGCCGCTCGGCCAGGACGAGCAGGGCGACGACGTCTTCCTCAAGGACGTCTGGCCCACCAGCGCCGAGATCAAGGCTGCGATCGACGCCAACGTCGAGGCGCGCATGTTCACCGACGGCTACGCCGACGTCCTGACGGGGGACGAGAACTGGCAGGGCATGACCCTGACGCAGTCCCAGACCTTCGACTGGGACGCCGCCTCGACCTACGTGCGCCGCCCGCCCTACTTCGACTCGATGCCCACCGAGGCAGAGCCGGTGCGCGACATCATCGGCGCCCGGGTGCTGGCCCACCTGGGGGACTCGGTCACCACCGACCACATCTCCCCGGCCGGGGCGATCCGGGCAGACTCCCCGGCCGGGAAGTACCTCACCGGGCACGGGGTGGAGGCGAAGGACTTCAACTCCTACGGCTCGCGCCGCGGCAACCACGACGTGATGATCCGCGGGACCTTCGCCAACGTGCGGCTGCGCAACAAGCTCGTCCCCGGCGTCGAGGGCGGGTACACGCGCCGCCTGCCCGACGGCGAACCCGAGAGCATCTTCGACGCCGCCCAGTCGTACGCCGAGGACGACGTCCCGCTGATCGTGGTGGCCGGCGCGGACTACGGGTCGGGTTCGTCGCGGGACTGGGCCGCCAAGGGCACCATGCTGCTCGGCGTCAAGGCCGTGCTGGCCACCTCCTTCGAACGGATCCACCGATCGAACCTCATCGGCATGGGGGTCCTGCCGCTGCAGCTCACGCACGGGGAGTCGGCCGAGGATCTCGGCCTGACCGGGGAGGAGACCTACTCCATCATCGGGCTGGAGGGTGCTGAGGAGCTGCCCGGTGAGGTCACCGTCCGCGTCGAGGCGGACGATCAGGTCCGCGAGCTGACGGCGCGGGTGAGGATCGACACCCCCGCCGAAGCGGCGTACTACCGCCACGGAGGGATCCTGCCCTACGTGCTCCGCCAGATGCTCACGAGCTGATCTGCCTGCAGGGGTTCGCGGCCGGGCCGCGAGATCGCCGCGCGACCGGCGGGTTCTCTCGCGCCGCGCGCAGGATTGTGGTCGGGTAGGACGTCGGAAACCCCCGCCCTCCGGAGGCACTGCCCATGATCGAGTTCCGCTCGGTGACCAAGACGTACCCGGACGGCACCCATGCCGTCGCGGACTTCGACCTGGTCATCCCGCCGCACAAGACGACGGTCCTGGTGGGATCGTCGGGCTGCGGCAAGACGACCCTGCTGCGGATGATCAACCGGATGGTCGACCCGACGTCCGGGGTCATCGAGATCGACGGCGAGCCGATCCAGGACCGGGACGCCGTGAAGCTGCGGCGCAGCATCGGGTACGTGCTGCAGAACGGCGGGCTGCTCCCCCACCACAGGGTGGTCGACAACGTCACGACCGTGCTGCGGCTCGAGGGCACGTCGCGACGCACCGCGCGCGACCGTGCGCTCGAGCTGCTCGACACGGTGGGCCTGGACCGGGCGATCGCCGAGCGGTACCCCGGCCAGCTCTCCGGCGGTCAGCAGCAGCGCGTCGGCGTGGCGCGCGCCCTGGCCGCCGACCCGAACATCCTGCTCATGGACGAGCCGTTCGGCGCCGTCGACCCCATCGTCCGCGCCGAGCTGCAGACCGAGACGCTCCGTCTGCAGCAGGAGCTGAACAAGACCGTCGTGTTCGTCACGCACGACGTCGACGAGGCGTTCCTGCTGGGCGACCAGGTCGTGATCCTCGAGAAGGGTGCCCAGGTCGCACAGATCGGGTCCCCGAGCGAGATCATCGAGAATCCCGCCGACGAGTTCGTGGCGAGCTTCATCGGTGCCGAGCGCGGCGCCCGCGCCCTGCACACCAAGCAGACCGGTCGCGGCACCGTGCTCGTCGATGCCGGCGGCCGCACCCAGGGGGTCCTCGTCGACAGCCCTGGGCCGGAGGCTCCTGCATGACCTGGGTCCTGGACAACCTCGACCTCATCGGCCGGCTCACCGGGGAGCACCTGCGCCAGAGCGCGCTGCCCATCCTGCTCGGGTTCCTCGCGTCCGTCCCGGCGGGCTGGCTCGCGTTCCGGTTCCGCCTGACCCGAGGGCTCGTCCTGACGCTCGTGGGCCTGCTCTACACGATCCCGTCGCTCGCGCTGTTCGCGCTCCTGCCCCCGCTGCTGGGCATCAGCTTCCTCAGCGAGATCAACCTCATCATCGCTCTGACCATCTACGCGGTGGCGATCATGACCCGGTTCGTCGCGGACGCGCTCGCCTCGGTCGAGCCGTCGGTCCGCCAGGCCGCCGTCGCCGTCGGCTACGGGAGCTGGCGACGGTTCTGGCAGGTCGACCTCCCCCTGGCGGGGCCCGTCGTCCTGGCCGGGTTGCGCGTCACCGCGGTGTCCACCATCTCGCTGGCGACCGTCGGGATCCTCATCGGGATCGACAACCTGGGCTACCTGTTCACGAACGGCTACCAGCGCCAGATCGTCCCCGAGATCCTCGCGGGCGTGGTGGCCGTCGTCGTCATCGCGCTGCTGGTCGACGCCCTGCTGGTCCTGCTCGGCCGTGCACTCATGCCGTGGACCCGGAAGGGGGCGTGATGGACCTCTTTGCCGAGGCGATCGCCTGGATCTTCTCCCCCGACCGGCAGACCGGCTCCCTGCCGCTCTCCGAGGCCGTCTGGACGCACGTCGCCTTCACGGCCGTCTCCGTGCTGCTCGCCGCGATGGTCGCGGTGCCGGCCGGGTGGCTGATCGGGCACACCGGCCGGGGCCGCGAGGTCGCGGTGGCGCTGTCCGGCGCCGCACGGGCGGTGCCGTCGTTCGGGCTCGTCCTGCTCCTGGTCCTGGTGCTGGGAGTGACGCACAAGGTCGGCGCATCCACGACGGCGTTCGTGCTGCTGGCGATCCCGCCCGTCCTCGCGGGCGCCTACTCGGGGGTCGAGGCGGTCGACCGGCGGGTGGTCGACGGCGCCCGGTCGGTGGGGATGACCCCGACGCAGGTGCTGCGCAAGGTCGAGGTCCCGCTCGGGCTGCCGCTGCTCATCGGCGGGCTGCGGTCCGCGACGCTGCAGGTGGTGGCCACCGTGACGCTCGCCGGCTACGTCGGCAGCTGGGGTCTCGGCTTCTACATCGTCCAGGGCATCCAGATCCGCGACTTCGCGCAGATACTCGGGGCGGCGCTCGTCATCGTGGTGCTCGCCGTGGTGCTCGACGCCCTGTTCGCCGTCCTCGAGCGGCTCGTCGTGCCGGCGGGGGTCTCCGCCGGACGCGCCCGCGACACCTGAACCCCGTCCATCGAACACCCACGAACGCCCACGAAAGGCAGACCATGCGCAGCACCCGACGAACCATCACCCTCGTCGCCG
The DNA here is from genome assembly GCF_056590155.1 of Isoptericola sp. GX10416. NCBI lineage: Bacteria > Bacillati > Actinomycetota > Actinomycetes > Micrococcales > Promicromonosporaceae > Isoptericola > Isoptericola sp. GX10416. The sequence goes on from NZ_JBWPVO010000007.1 coordinate 50,927, forward strand.
GAGCGGCGGCCGCGCTCCTCACCCTGACGGCCTGCGGCGGCGGCTCCGACCCGTTGGAGCAGGACACCGGTGACGGCGAGGAGACCGCGGCCGCCGGCACGATCGTCGTCGGCTCCCAGGCGTACTACTCCAACGAGATCATCGCGGAGATCTACGCCCAGGCCCTCGAGGCCGACGGCTTCACCGTCGAGCGGAACTTCTCCATCGGTCAGCGCGACGCCTACATGCCGGCGCTCGAGAACGGCGAGGTGCAGGTCTTCCCCGAGTACACGGGCAACCTGCTGCAGTTCTTCGACCCGGAGACCACCGCGACGTCGACCGACGACGTCTACGCGGCGCTCCAGGACGCCCTGCCGGAAGGTCTGGCCGTCCTCGACCAGTCGGCTGCCACCGACCAGGACTCCTACAACGTCACGGCCGACTTCGCCGAGGCCAACGGCCTGACCACCATCGGTGACCTCGCCGACGCCGAGGAGGAGATCGTGGTCGGCGGCCCCGCCGAGCTCGAGGAGCGGCCCTACGGTCCGCAGGGGCTCGCGGACGTCTACGGGGTCGACGTGTCGTTCGAGGCCACCGGCGACACGACGGTCCAGGACCTCGTGGCGGGCACGGTCAACGTGGCGAACGTGTTCAGCGCCGACCCCCGGATCCAGACCGAGGGCCTGGTCACGCTGGAGGACCCGGAGGGCCTGTTCCTCGCCTCGCACGTGGTCCCGCTGGTCTCCACCGATGTCGCCGAGGACGTCGCCGCCGCGATCGACCCGGTCAGCGCCGCCCTGACGCCCGAGGGCCTGGTGGACCTCAACGTGCAGTCCACCGAGGAGCAGCGCTCCAGCGAGGACATCGCGGCCGACTGGCTCTCGGAGAACGGCCTGTCGTGACCCGGTGACGAGCGGCCGGGCCGCGGGCTCAGCCCAGGCGGGCGACGATCGCGTCCGCGAGCGACCCCGCGGTCCCGGCACCGCCGTCGTGCTTGAGCCACAGCGACGGCTCGGTGAGCTCGAGCTCGATGACCGTCGGCGACTCCGCGCCGCCGACGAGGTCCACGCGGGCGTAGAGGAACGGCTGCTCCACCCCGAGCTTCTCGTGCGCGACGGCGAGCGCCCGCCGGGCGACGTCGATCTCCGCGTCGGTCGCCTCGACGGGGCGCATCTTCTCCTGGGCGTAGAGCCCCTGCGTGGGTCGGCTGGGCCCGGTGAGCAGGGCGTTCTTGCGCACGGAGTGGCGCATCTCGCCGTCGACGAAGATCAGGCAGGTCTCGCCCTGGGTGTCCACGCTGGTCACGTACGGCTGGATCATCACGGCCCGGCCGTCGTCGAGCAGGGACTTGGCGTGCTGGATCGCGAGCGCCCGCGACGCCGAGCTGACGGGCTGGTAGCGCCCCGTGTCCTTGGCGCCCGCCGAGACGACCGGCTTGACCACGAAGTCGCCGAAGGCGGGCATGCGGGTGTGGATCGCGCGCTTCGACAGGTGGCGCTCGGGGTCGAGCCAGATCGTGGGGATGACGGGCACCCCGGCGGCGTCGAGCGCCTGCAGGTAGGTCTTGTCGGTGTTCCACGAGATGACGTCGGCGCTGTTGGCCAGCCGCGGCACGGAGCGCGCCCACTCGACGAACTGGTCGCGCCGGGGCGAGTAGTCGTACGTGGAGCGCACGACGACGAGGTCGTACTCCGCCCAGTCGACGTCGGGGTCGTCCCACACGACCGGCTCGGCCGTGACGCCGCGGCCGGCGAGAGCGGGGACGAGCGGGCGGTCGTCGGCGTCGAGGTCGGGCAGGACGGAGCAGGTGGCGAGTCCGACTCGCTTCGGCGTCGTGGTCACGGCCCAGAGCCTAACCGCTGGGCCTCACAGCCCGTACTCCTCCGCGAACCGCAGCCACACCTCCGAGACGGTGGGGAACGCGGGCACCGCGTGCCAGAGTCGGCCGAGCGGCACCTCGCCGACGACGGCGATCGTGGCCGCGTGCAGCATCTCGCTCGCGTCGGGCCCCACGAACGTGGCGCCGACGATCACCTCGCGCTCAGTGTCCACGAGGATCTGCGCCCGGCCCGCGTAGTCGGGCGACGTGACGCTCGCACCGGCGACGGCGGACAGGTCGTAGGCGACGGCGCGCACCGGCAGGCCGGCGTCGCGCGCCTCGGTCTCCGTGGGACCCACCGACGCCACCTGCGGGCGGGTGAAGACCACCTGGGTCCGGGCGACGTGGTCCGCGCTGGCCGCGTACCTCGTCCAGGCTCGGGCGTGCGGCGGTGGCATCCGTGAGGAGCTGTCGTCCGGGCCGTACAGGGCGGCGACGACGTCGCCGGCGACGCGTGCCTCGTACTTGCCCTGGTGGGTGGTCGGGGCTCGGCCGGTGACGTCGCCGCAGGCGAACAGCCACGGGTTGCCCCCGGCGGACCGGCTCACGCCCTGGACCACCATCGAGTCGTCGGTGCGCAGCGGCGCGTCCGTCGCCAGCCCCACGCTGTCGAGGCCCACCTCGCCCGTGCGGGGCCGCCGCCCGGTCGCCACCAGCAGCTCCGCCGCCGTCACCTGCTGTGTCCCCCGACCGTCCTCGACGGTCACGGTGACCGGGCCGCCGACCTCGGGGCGGGAGACCTCCGTCACCTCGCTGCCGAGCCGGACGTCGACCCCGGCCTCGCGCAGGGCGTCGGCGACGGCTTCACCGGCGAAGGGTTCGGCACCGGTCAGCAGGCCGCTGCGCGCCAGGAGGGTGACCCGGGCGCCCAGGTCGGAGTAGGCGGTCGCCATCTCGCAGCCCACCACACCACCGCCGAGCACCACGAGCGACTCCGGCACCGCCTCGGCGGCCGTGGCCTCGCGCGACGTCCACGGGTTCGCGGCGCCCAGCCCCGGGACCGGAGGCAGCACCGGTGCGCTGCCGGTGGCCACCACGACGGCGCACCGGGCGTGCAGCAGGTGGGTGCCGCCGCCGTCCACGGACCCGAGCGCCGGTGTGACCTCGACCTTCCGCTCCCCCACCAGCCGGCCGTGACCGCGCACCAGCGCGATGCCGGCCGATGCGAGCCACTCCACCTGGCCGGTGTCGTCGCCCTCCCCGGTCGCCTTGTCGCGCCAGGCCAGCACGGCTGCGGCATCGAGCGGGCCCGGGTCCGCCACGCCGGGCGTGGCACGGGCCGCGGCGCGTGCCGCGCCGGGGTGCAGCAACGTCTTGGACGGGATGCAGGCCCAGTACGAGCACTCCCCGCCCACGAGCTCCGCCTCCACGACGGCCACCGAGAGCCCGGTGGCGGCGGCCCGGCCGGCCGCGTTCTCCCCGACGGGGCCCGCGCCGATGACGATCACGTCGTACGTCTGGTCCATGCGGGCATCCTGTCGCGCCTCGCCGGCACCCGCCACCGCGTCGCCGCCATGGCCGCACCCGCCAGCCCCGGCGTGCCTCGTTTGGAGCTTCCGGCAACCGCTTGTGCGATTCGTGCACGACGGCGCGACGCGGGTGGGTACGCCGCCCGGCGCCCCGTGGACGCCCGGCCACCAGAGTGGTACCCGACCACGCCCGACCGCCGCGCGAAGGAGAACCGATGACCGAGGCCACCGAGACCGCACCGAGCACCGCCAGCGGGCGCCGCGGAGCCCTGGACGCCGCCGACGCCGCCCGGGTGGCCACGTTCGCCGCCCTCGTCGCCGTGCTCGGGCTGCCGGGCTCGCTCAGCCTGTTCGGCAACGCCGTGCCGATCACGTTGCAGACCCTCGGGGTGATGCTCGCGGGCACCGTGCTCGGCGCCCGTCGCGGCGCCCTGGCGGTGCTGACCCTGCTGGTCCTGGCTGCCGCAGGGCTGCCGCTGCTCGCCGGGGGCCGCGGCGGGCTGGGTGCCTTCGTGGGACCTTCGGCCGGCTATCTCGTCGGCTTCGCCGCCGGGGCGTTCGTCGTGGGCCTGCTCGTCCAGCGGCTCCGGCGGGTCACGTTCGCCGGGGTGCTCGTCGCGGCGCTCGTCGGGGGCGTCGGCGTCGTGTACGCGTTCGGCCTGCCGGTGCAGGCGGTCGTGACCGGGGTCCCGCTGGCACAGACCGCCTGGCTGTCCCTGGCGTTCCTGCCCGGGGACCTGCTCAAGGCGCTGGCGTGCGCGGGCATCACCGTCGCCGTGGCCCGCGCCTACCCGGCCGCCCTGCGGTACCGCACGCGGGAGGGCTGAGGGTGCCCGTCGCCCACCACGTCCTGCGGCACGCGGCCGGGCCGGGCCGGGACCGGCCCGCGCTGCGCCATGCGACACGCGACCGCACGTACGCGGAGCTGGCCGCCGACGTGCGCGCCGGCGCCGAGCACCTCACGGCCACCGGCACCCGCCCCGGCGACCTCGTCGCGCTGCTGCTGCACGACCCGCTCGACGCGCTCGTCGGTCTGCTCGCCGTCGACCTCGCCGGCGCCACCGGCCTGGTGGCCGACCCCGCCTGGCCGGTGCACCAGCGCGCCGAGGTGCTGCGCGCCCTGACGCCCGCCGTCGTCGTCCACGTGCCGTTGCCGCGCGCCGCGCCCGGCACGGTCGGGCTCGGCGACGCGGACAGGGGTGCCGGACCGCCGCCCGACGACGCCGACACCGCGTGGGCCGGGTTCTCCTCCGGCAGCACCGGTCGCCCGCGCGCCGTGGTCCGCGACCGCGGGTCCTGGACCCGGTCCTTCGACCACGTGAGCCGGCTGACCGGCACCCGGGCCACCGACACGGTGCTGGTCACCGGGCCGCTGGCCAGCTCGCTGCACTGCTTCGCCGCGGTGCACGCGCTCGCCGTGGGCGCGTGCGCACACCTGGCGCCGGGACCGACCGCGACGACGGCGGCCCTCGCGGCGAGCGACGTGGTCCACCTGGTGCCCTCTCGGCTGGACGACGTGCTCGACGCCCTGGTCGCCGGGATGCCGTCGCGGCTACGGACCGCCGTCGTCGGTGGTGCAGGCCTCGACCCTGTCCAGCGCGAGCGCGCCGCCGCGTCCGGCCTGGAGCTGGTCGCCTACTACGGCGCGGTCGAGCTCAGCTTCGTCGCCGTCGACACGGGCGACGGGCTGCGACCGTTCCCCGAGGTGGACGTCGCCGTGCGGCCCCAGCCCGGCACCAGCCTGGGCGAGGTGTGGGTGCGCTCGCCGTGGGTGTCGCAGGGCTACCTCGCGGGTGCCCGCGGACCGCTGCGCCGCGACGGCGCGTGGGCCACCGTCGGCGACCTCGCCGAGCTGCCCGACGGCGCGGGCCCGGCCCCCGCGACGAGCGCCGTCCCGCTGGGCTCCGGCAGCGGGCCGCTGGTGCTGCGCGGACGCGGCGACGGGGCCGTGCTGACCGCGGGGGCCACCGTGGTTCCCGAGGACGTCGAGGCGGCCCTGCGCCCCGTGCCCGGCGTGCGCGACGTCGTCGTGGCCGGGGCGCCGCACCGCCGGCTCGGTGCCGTGGTCGTCGCCGTGGTCGAGGCCGACGACCGGCCCGGCCTGCGCGCGCACCTCGAACGGGTGGCCCGCGCCACCCTCGCCCCCGCCCAGCGACCACGCCGCTGGTACCGGGTCGACGCGCTGCCGCGCACCGCCGACGGCAAGGTGGCGCGTGCCGCGCTCGGGGCCGCCGTGGCCGGCACCGACCCGGCCGCCCGGGTGGGCGAGCTCGGGGTGCTGCGGTGAGCGTCGTCGTCGCCGCGCGCCGCACCTGGATCGGGGTGACGGGCCGCGGTCACCGCGGCGTCGACGAGACGGCGCTCGCCGCCGCCGTCCTGACCGCCACGGCGCGCGACGCCGGGGTGGACGACGTGGACGACGTCGTGCTCGGCAACGCGGCCGGCCACGGCGGCAACGTGGCCCGGCGGGCCGCGCTCGCCGCCGGCCTGACGGCACCGGGGCTCACCGTGGACCGGCAGTGCGCCTCCGGGCTGGCGGCGATCGCCGTCGGTGCCGCACTCGTCGACTCCGGGCAGGCCGACGCCGTGCTCGCCGGCGGGGTGGAGAGCGGCTCGCACGCGCCCCGCCGGTCGCACGGCCCCCTGGCCTACGGCCGCGCGTCGTTCGCACCACCACCCTGGGCCGACCCCGACCTCGGCGACGCCGCCGACCGGCTCGCGCGCGCCCGCGGCACCGCCCGCGAGCGCCAGCACGCCTGGGCCGTCCGCTCGCACGAGCGCGTCCGCACGGCGCACGCCGCCGGTCGCTTCGCCGCCGAGACCGTGCCGGTCGGCGGGCTCCGGCGTGACGAGCACGCCCGGAGGCTCGACCCGCGGGTGCTCGACCGGCTGCCCGGTGCGTTCGGCGCGGACGGCTCCGTCACGGCGCTCTCGGCGGCCCCCTCGGGCGACGGCGCGGCCGCCGTCGCCGTCGTGCCCGACGGCTCCCCCGGGCTGCGCGTCCGGGCCGCGGTCACCTGCGGCACCGACCCGTCGCGCCCGATGGTCGGCCCGGTCGCGGCGGTCCGGACGGCCTGCGCCCGGGCGGGTGTCGCGCTGGGCGACGTCGCCGCGGTCGAGCTCGTCGAGGCGTTCGCCGTCCAGGCGCTCGCGGTCACCGAGGAGCTGGGCGCCGACGACGCCCGCTGGAACACCGACGGCGGCACGCTCGGGCTGGGCCACCCGTTCGGGGCCAGCGGTGCGGTGGCCGTGGTGCGGCTGTACGCCCGCCTGGTCACCGCCGGTGCGCCGGCCGGCACGCTCGGGCTGGCGACGGCTGCCGCGGCGGGAGGCCTCGGCGTCGCACTGCTCGTCGAGGTGGTCCGATGACCGAGGTGGTGCTGGACGACGTGCACGTGCGCCACGGCGAACGCGAGGTGCTGCACGGCGTCTCGCTGCGGCTCACCGAGCGCCGGGTCGCCGTCATCGGTGCGAACGGGTCGGGCAAGTCGACCCTCGCACGCCTGCTGAACGGGCTGATCGTGCCGACGTCGGGCCGCGTGCTGGTGGACGGGCTGGACACCCGCCGCCGTGGCCGGGAGGTGCGACGACGCGTCGGGTTCGTGTTCACCGACCCGGACGCGCAGATCATCATGCCGACCGTCGCCGAGGACGTCGCCTACTCCCTGCGCCGCTCGGGGCTGTCGCGGGCGGCGGTGGCGGCGCGGGTCGCCGCCGAGCTCGACCGGCACGGCCTCGCCGACCACGCCGACCACCCGGCCCACCTGCTCTCCGGCGGGCAGAAGCAGCTCCTGGCCCTGACGAGCGTGCTGGTCACCGCGCCACGGCTGGTCGTCGCGGACGAGCCGACCACGCTCCTGGACCTGCGCAACACCCGGGCCGTCGCCGACCGGCTCGCGGCGCTCGACCAGCACGTCGTGCTGGTGACGCACGACCTCGACCTGGTGTCGGGCTTCGACCGCGTGCTCGTCGTCGACGGCGGCCGGGTGGTGGTCGACGACGTCCCCGCGGCCGCGGTGCCCGCCTACCGTCGGCTGATGGCGTGAGCCCGGTGCACCGGCTGGGGGCCGGGACCAAGCTGGCCGCGCTGTGCGTGTGCTCCCTCGCCCTGCTGGCCGTGCGCTCGCCGGTCGGGGCGGGTGCCGCCGTCGTCGGCGTCCTCGGGCTCTACGCCCTGGCGCGGCTCGGCCCGCGCGCGGTGTGGTCGCAGGTGCGGCCGCTGCGCTGGTTCGTCCCGTGCGTCGTCGCGGTGCAGTGGGCCACGCTCGGGCCGCTCGCCGCGTGCGTGCTCACCACCCGCCTGGTGGCGCTCGTCGCCCTGGCCGGTCTCGTCACGGCCACGACGCCGACCTCCCTGCTCCTGGCCGCCCTCGAACGGGCTCTGGGCCCGCTGCGCCGCGTGGGCCTCGACGCCGAGCGGGCCGCGCTGGTGCTGGCGCTGGCCGTCCGCTCGGTCCCCGTGCTCACGGCCCTGGCGGGGACGGTGCGCGACGCGCAGCGGGCCCGCGGGCGCGAGCACGACGTCCGGGCGTTCGCGGTCCCGCTGGTCGTCGGTGCGCTGCGGCAGGCGGACGCGCTCGGCGAGGCGCTCCGGGCGCGCGGCCTGGACGACTGAGCCGCCAGGCGGTCCGCTCAGACGCGGACGAACTCCAGGTCCGTCACCTCGCGGCCGGCGCTGCGGCCCTTGCGCTCGAAGCTCGTCATGACGCGGCCCTCGAACCGAGGGGCACGTCCTCCCGGTCCGTGGGCGTTGCGGAAGCCCTCGGCGGCGTCGCCCACCTTCAGCATCACCTCGCCGTACTGGGCCCAGTCGGTGGCCAGGCGCCAGCGGCCGCCCGGGCGCAGGACCCGCGCGACGAGGTCGGCGAGCTCCGGGTCGACCAGGCGCCGCTTGTGGTGCTTCTGCTTGGGCCACGGGTCCGGGAAGAAGACCCACACCTCGTCGAGGCTCGCCTCCGGCAGCCCGTGGCGCAGCAGCTCGGCGGCGTCGACCTGCATGATCCTCAGGTTGTCGAGCACCTGGCCGGGTGCCCCGCCGGCGTCTGCCGGGTCGGCGCCGCCGTGGCCCGCCCGCACGATGACCTGCGCGACGCCCGGCGTGTAGACCTCGACGGCCACGTGGTCGCGCTCAGGATGGGTGGCGGCGGCATGCACGATGCACTCGCCCAGCCCCGTGCCGATCTCGAGCACGACGGGCGCCGTCCGCCCGAACTCCGCCGCCGCGTCGAACCGCCAGTCCGGGTGCACGGACAGCTCACGGCGCTCGCGCGGCACGTCGACCAGGTAGTGATGACGGCGGGCGTCCCAGGCACGCTGCTGCCCGGCGGTCAGCCGCTCGGTCCGCCGCACATAGCTGCGCGGCCGACGAAGGAAGTTCTCGTGGCGCGGCTCGTCGGCCTCGTGCGGACGCTCGGTAGAGCTGGGCGGGGTCTCGGACACCGCCCCAGGGTACGGCGCAGCACGGGCCTGCCCCTATTCCGCCGCCAGCTCGACCAGGGCGAGCAGCGCCTGCCCGTAGGCGTCGGCCGCCTCCGGGGCCGCGAAGGTGCGCCGCTCTCCGAGGAGGTCGACCTCGACGACGTAGGTATCGCCGTCGTGCACCAACGAGCGGAAGGTGCGCCCGAGCAAGGAGCGCAGCTGGTCCTCGCGCGGGAGCCAGAGCGTGTCCTCGATGTCCACGGAGTCCAGGGCCCACTCGGTGGTCCCGTTGAAGCCGAGCACCGTGCCCGTCGGGTAGTGGTGCGGCTCGATGGTCAACGTGGAGACGGTGAACACCTCCGCGGCCAGCTCCGGGGCGTCGATGTGGAACCTGTCCCCGTCCGTGGGCTTCCAGGTCAGCCCGGCGTCACGCAGGCGGGTGGCGAGCTCGGTGGAGATCATCCGTCCATCGTGCCGCCGCGAGCCGCCTGAACGCCAACGGCAGAGGCCCCCGTCGCTGCTGCGACGAGGGCCTCGCTGGTGCGCCATCAGGGACTCGAACCCCGAACCCGCTGATTAAGAGTCAGCTGCTCTACCCATTGAGCTAATGGCGCGCGAACAAGCGCGGACGATGAGCAGGCGGTCGGTTCGTCGTCCTCGCTGGTGCGCCATCAGGGACTCGAACCCCGAACCCGCTGATTAAGAGTCAGCTGCTCTACCCATTGAGCTAATGGCGCGTAGCGGTGTGAAACATTACCAGGCCGGAACGCACGACCGGTACTTGGATCCCCGGCGGAGGGCTGTGACCTGCACGACAGCCACCCTCACAGGTACAGGCCCGTGGTTCCCGCGTCGTCCGAGCGCTCCGCCACGGCGTGCACGTCCCGCTCGCGCAGCAGCACGTAGTCCGTGCCGCCGAGGTCGACCTCGGCCCGGTCCTCGGGGTCGTAGAGCACCCGGTCGCCCACGGCCACCTGGCGCACGTGCTCGCCCTTGGCGACCACCGTGGCCCAGGTCAGCCGCTTGGGGCCCGCCGCCGTCGCCGGGATGACGAGGCCGGCCGACGACTGCCGCTCAGCACGGTCGGTCTCCGGGTCGACGAGCACGCGGTCGTGCAGCATGCGGATGGGCAGCGGCTCGGCCGGCCGGCGGGGGGACGCGCCCGCGGGGGACGCGGTGCTCGACGGGGTGCTGGATGCTGCGGGGCTCACGGTCCCTACGCTACGCGAGCGACGCCGTCGGACCGGCACCGTGCCGGGCGGGCGCTAGGCTCGTGGCGGCCCAGCAGACCCGTTCGAGGAGCTCCACGTGACCCGTCTCGCCGTCGGCGACACCGCACCCGACTTCACCCTGTCGACCGCCGGCGGCGGCACCGTCTCGCTCGAGGAGCTCCGCCTCGAGGCGGAGCGTGGCGTGGTGGTCTACTTCTACCCCGCCGCCATGACGCCCGGCTGCACCACCGAGGCGTGCGACTTCCGTGACTCGCTGGCCGCGCTGCAGGGCGCGGGCTACGCCGTCGTGGGCATCTCCCCCGACGAGCCGGCGAAGCTCGCGCAGTTCGTCGAGCGGGACGCCCTGACGTTCCCGCTGGCCTCCGACCCGGAGCGTGAGGTCCTCGAGGCCTACGGCGCCTGGGGGGAGAAGAAGAACTACGGGCGCACCGTCGTCGGCGTCATCCGCTCGACGGTGGTGGTCGGCACCGACGGCAAGGTGGCGCTCGCCCAGTACAACGTCAAGGCGACGGGGCACGTGGCACGGCTGCGCAAGGCGCTCGGGCTCTCCTGACGCGCCGACCCGGGTCGTAGACTCGGGGCGCACGCGCGAGTGGCGAAATCAGGCAGACGCGCCAGGTTTAGGTCCTGGTGTCTTCGGACGTGCGGGTTCGAGTCCCGCCTCGCGCACGGATCGACCGCGCGACCTCATGACCGGAGGTTGCACGTGTCACCTATCTACGCCATGGTGTTGGGATCGCTTCCACACGTCTGCTCGGGGCTGATCAAGGACGTCGGCCGTGGGACGCGGGCCGACGTGCTCGACGAGGCGACCGACCCGCGAGGTGAACGATGACGTTCTCACAACCCGCGCGACACCGGCGTACCGCCCGTGTCGCGGCGCTCGCCCTGATCGCCGGCGGGGCGATCACGGCAAGCGCTCCCCCGGCCACCGCCGACGTCGTGGACGTCGGTTCCGGCAGCTACACCACCGACCCCGTCGGCCCCGGTCCCCAGGGATGCGACGCCGTGGAGGCCGACCCGCGGGCCTTCGTCACCGACGAGGCGCCCGACACCCCGCTGCCCACCAACGACTGGTGGACGTCGCTGGCGTACAAGGTGTTCGACTGCTCCTTCAGCGCACCCCTGCACGCCCACCCGGCCTCCTACCAGCCGTCCGCGGGCGGCCTCGGCATCTCCTACACCACGCAGCCGGCCATCAGCGGCAGCGGTGCCGGCGTGAGCGAGTACCACTACCCCTACACCGAGGACCTGCGGGCAGGCGTCGTCGGGCTCGACGCCCCCCACGTCGCCGTCGCCGGCTGGACCGACTGGACCGTCACGCCCGTGTGGGACGACGGCGCCCGCTCGCTGCACGCGACCATCGGCCACGGCATGCCGCTCGCCTGGTTCGAGGCGACCGGCGGCGACGCGCAGCTGACGTTCTCCGGCAGCCCCGAGGTGTGGCTCGACGAGCCCGGACGTCTCGGCGTGCGGGTCGGCGGGTCCGACTACCTCGCCGTCGTCCCCGCCGACGTCTCCTGGTCCCTCAGCGGCACCACGGCGACCGCGGGCACGGACCGCTTCGCCGTCGCCGTCCTGCCCGACGGGTCCACGGCCGAGCGCGCCGCCCTCGTCGAGGACTACACCGCGGCCGGCCGCTCGCCCGTCACCGGAACCCGCGCCGACTACACCTACGACGCCACCGACGCCGCGGTGCGCACCACGTACTCGTTCGACACCACGCCCTGGCCCGGAGCGGCCGACGGCGGCACGGTCGCCGCGCTGTACCCGCACCAGAGCGCCTACCTCACCGGGACGGAGCCGGCCGGGCCCACCTACGTCTCGCCGCGCGGCGACATGGCGATCCTCACCGACGCCACCGAGTTCACGACCACCACGCCGTACGGCGGGGTGCTGCCGGAGCTGCCCGCGGTGGCGACGTCGTCCGGCGCCGACCGGGCCACCCTGGAGGCCTACCTCGACGAGGTCGGGGACCCGCTCGACCAGCGCGGATCGGACACCTACTGGACGGGCAAGGCCCTCGGCCGCGCCACCCGCGTCGTGGAGATCGCCGACCAGCTCGGCCGCACCGCCCAGCGCGACGAGGCGCTCGACGCCGTCCGGGACGTCCTGACCGACTGGTTCACCGCCACGCCGGGCAAGACCGAGCAGGTCTTCGCCTACGACGAGCCGTGGGGCACCCTGATCGGCTACCCCGCCTCCTACGGTGCGGACACCGAGCTCAACGACCACCACTTCCACTACGGCTACTACGTGGCCGCGGCCGCCACGCTGGCCCGGTTCGACCCGCAGTGGGCCGCCGAGTACGGCGGCATGGTGGACCTGCTCATCCGCGACGCCAACGGCTACGACCGCGACGAGACCCGGTTCCCGTACCTGCGTGACTTCGACGTCTACGCGGGCCACGACTGGGCCTCCGGCCACGGCGCGTTCGCCGCCGGGAACAACCAGGAGTCCAGCTCCGAGGGCATGAACTTCGCCGGGGCGCTCATCCAGTGGGGCGAGGCGACCGGTGACCAGGAGGTCCGCGACGCCGGCGTCTACCTGTACGCCACGCAGGCGGCCGCGATCCAGCGCTACTGGTTCGACGTCGACGGGTCGACCTACCCCGACGAGTTCGAGCACCCCGCGGTCGGGATGGTCTGGGGCGACGGCGGTTCCTACTCGACATGGTTCAGCGCGGAGCCGGAGATGATCCAGGGCATCAACACCCTGCCCATCACCGGGTCCCACCTGTACCTCGGCGAGTCGCCGTCCACCGTGCGTGCCGCGTACGACCACATGGAAGGGGTCAACGGCGGTCCGCCGACGGTGTGGCAGGACATCCTGTGGAGCTACCTGGCCCTCGGAGACGGACCCCGCGCGCTCGACCTGCTGACGTCGTCGTCCTTCGAGCCCGAGGAGGGCGAGACCCGCGCCCACACGTACCACTGGGTGGCCAACCTGGCCTCTCTCGGGACGGTGGCCGGCGTCGGTGCGGACCACGCGCTCGCCGCGGCGTTCGACGGCGAGGACGGGCGCACCTACGTGGCGTCCAACGTCACGGCGGCCCCGGTGTCCGTGACCTTCGCGGACGGGACGGTCGTGGAGGTCCCCGCCGGCAAGACGGTGGCGACCGGCGCCCGCTCCTGGACCGGTGGCGGCGCGACCGGCGGCCCGGTCGACCCGGACCCCGAGCCGGACCCCGACCCGACGCCGGACCCCGAGCCGGGTGACCTCCAGCCGGTCCGGCACCTCGGCCCGGACGGCTCGCTGAGCGCGACGGCGGCGACGGACGGCCGCGTGGAGCTCGCCGGTGCGGGCGGCCAGAACCGCGACGGGACACCCCACCAGCCGGCCGTCTTCGAGGCGACCGGGCTGACAGGGTCGTACACCGGGCAGGACACGGCGTTCTCGTTCGGTGTCGACGCGGGGTCCACGGTGGGGCTGGCCGTGCAGGCCCGCGTGACCTACGACCTGGACGGCGACGGAGACGTCGAGCGCACCGAGACGTACGCGTACTTCGCGACCGACCCGGTGCCGGGCGACGAGACCTACACCGCCACGGGACGCCTCGCCTCGGCGGACGGGTCCCTCGGCGACCTCGACGGCGGCACGGTGCGGGTCGAGCTGTGGAGCGTGCTCGGCAGCGCGAGTCCCTCGGTCGCGACCGGGGCGGCGTCGACGCTCACCCTGCCGTTCTCCTGAGCGGTGACGCACGACGGCCGCCGTCGGGCCCGGAGCCCGGCGGCGGCCGTCCTGCGCTGAGGGGCGCTCGGCCCTGCGTGCGCGCCCTGCGCGCTCAGCCCTGCTGCTCGCCGTTGGACGCGGCGGCGATCTGCGTGCGCACCTCGTCCATGTCGAGGCCCTTGACGGCCTCGACGACCTGCTTGAGCTGCGGGCCCGGGAGGGCACCGGCCTGGTTGAAGACCAGGACTCCCTCGCGGAACGCCATGAGCGTCGGGATCGCCGTGACACCCGCCGCGGCCGCGATCTGCTGCTGCGCTTCGGTGTCGATCTTGGCGTGCACGACGTCGGTGTTCTCCTCGCTCGACGCCTCGAACACCGGCGCGAACTGGCGGCACGGGCCGCACCAGGAGGCCCAGAAGTCCACCAGCACGATGTCGTTGTCCTTGATCGCCTGCTCGAAGGTGGTGTCGGTGAGCTCGACGGTAGCCATACGAAGTCCTCTCGTGGGGGTTGCCTCTTGAGCACAGCGTCCCGGCTCGTCCAGGTATTCCGCCGGAGGCGGACCGGGCGTGGCCCACGTCACTCGGGCCGGGGCTCCAGCGCAGGCCGCGACCGCCGTCGGGCTGATAGAAACGAAGGGTGACCGACACCGCCGAGTTCCCTCCGGACGACGAGCACGAGCACCCGACCGGGCGGGCCGGATGGCTGACCCCTGAGGAGATCGCCGCCGTCCGTGCCCAGCTGCCGCTGGTGTACGTCGACGCCGTGCCCGTGCGGGTCGACGAGTCGGGCGACGTGGTCGCCGTCGGCCTGCTGCTGCGCGCCACCCCGCTCGGCAGCATGACCCGTGCGCTCGTCACCGGCCGGGTGCTCTACCACGAGCGGGTGCGCGACGCGCTGCTGCGGCACATCGAGAAGGATCTCGGCCCGGTCGCGCTGCCGCAGGTGCCGGCGTCGCCCCAGCCGTTCACCGTCGCCGAGTACTTTCCGACCCCGGGCATCACCCCGTTCCACGACCCGCGCCAGCACGCGATCTCGCTGGCCTACGTGGTGCCCGTCAACGGTGACTGCCGCCCGCAGCAGAACGCGCTCGACCTCGCCTGGCTCACGCCCGAGGAGGCGTGCAGCGACACCGTGCAGGCCGAGATGGTCAACGGCCAGGGGGCGCTGGTCCGCCAGGCGATGGCGCACGTCGGCCGGCTCGACTGAGCTGCGCCCTATCCCAGCGCCAGGACCGGCCAGCCCGCGAGGTCCGCGCGCATCCGCCGGTCGTGCGTGGCGACGACGACGGCCGCGGACGTCCGCTCGAACGCGATCGTCAGCGCGTCGACCAGGTCCACCGACAGGTGGTTGGTCGGCTCGTCGAGCACCAGGAGGTGCGGTGCGTGCAGGAGCGCGAGCGCGATGTCGAAGCGCCGCCGCTGCCCCACGCTCAGCTCGCGCAGGGGCCGCTCGAGCTCGTCCTCGGTGAGCAGGCCCAGCGCCGCTACCGGAACCAGGTGGTCGGGGTCCAGCTCGCCCCGGTCCAGCAGGGCGAGCGCCTCGACCGCGTACGCGTCGAACCCGGACCGCTTCGCGCCGTCGCCGCCGTCGGGCACCCGCCCCTCCTGACCGACGACGCCGATCCGCATGCCCTCCCGGGACGTCCGGGTCCCGCGGGCGAGCGGCAACGTGCCGGCGAACGCGCCGAGCAGCGTCGACTTGCCGGTGCCGTTGGGGCCGACGACGAGGAGCCGGCCCGACGGCGGGACGGCCAGCCGCGTGCCGGGCAGGTCGAGCCGCACCGCGCCGTCCGGCGACTCGACGCGCGGGGAGCGCAGGTCCACCAGCGGCTCGGCGGGGTCCCAGCCGGGCGACAGGGCGGGGAGGTCCGGGAAGGCGAGCTCCAGCGGCGGGGGCGGGACGTCGACCGCCTCGGCCTTGAGCTTCTCGACGAGCCGGTCGGCGGCCTTGACATGGATGCGGGCGCGCGTCCCTCGGCGGTGCTTCTGCGATCCCTTGGGCGGTCGCCACTCGTCCGAGAGGCCCTCGTAGGAGCGGTCGAGGCGGTACGCCAGCTCCGCGGCCCGCTTCTGCTCGGCCCGGTACCGCTGCTTCCACCGCTGCAGCGCCTGGTTCTTCGCGAACCGGTAGGAGAGGTACCCGGGCTGCCCGTAGAGCACGGGTGAGCCGTCCATCGACGGGTCGAGGTCGTAGACGGCGGTGACGACGTCGTCGATGAGCTCGCGGTCGTGCGTGACGAGGACGACCCCGCCGTGCCAGCCCAGCACGGCCTCGGTGAGGTACTCCAGCCCGGAGTCGTCGAGGTGGTTGGTCGGTTCGTCGAGGAGCAGAAGATCGGCCCGCTCGGCGAGCCGGCAGGCCAGGCGCACGCGGTAGCGCTGCCCGACGGACAGGGTCTCGAGCGCCCGGTCGCGGTCACGCACGGCGCCGAGCCGGGTCAGTGCCTCGTCCACGCGCCGGTCCGCGTCCCAGGCCGCGAGGTGCTCTACCCGGGCCAGCAGGTCGCCCAGCTCGCGCAGGTCACCGCCGTCGTGGTCGAACGCCTCCGCGGCCGCTTCCAGGTCGGCGGCAAGCCGCCGCAGGTCCGCGAGCGTGGCGTCGACCAGGTCGCCCACCGTCAGCCCCGGCGGCACCGCGAGCTCCTGTTCCACGATGCCGACGGTCCCGCTGCGGCGCACCTCGCCGGACGACGGGACGAGGTCCCCGGCGAGCAGGTGCAGCAGCGTGGACTTGCCCGACCCGTTCTCGCCGACGACGCCGAGCCGCACGCCGTCCGACACCCGCAGGTCGACGCCCGCCAGCACGGGACGCCCGGGGTAGCCGAAGGAGAGGTCGGAGGCGACGAGATGCACCGGACCAGCCTACGTACCCACCATCCCCTCCCGTGCCGCGCCGCGAAGTGCCCGGCCTCGCGCACCCCTGTCCCACGAACCACCAGCAGGACGAAAAGACGGGGTTCCCTGCTCCGCGCGGTCGTCAGACCGGAAGCGGAGGGCGCGCAGCGCCCGTGAGCGCGACCGCGCGGAGCAGGGAACCCCGTCCGTACCCAGGACTACTCGTCAGCGGTCACCTGCTTCCGGGCGGCCGGGTACCGGATGCCCTCGACCATCTCCTGGACGTGCTCGGACGGTGGCGCCGTGAGCCTGGAGACCACCACGGTGACGATGATGTTCACCAGCGCACCGATAGCACCGATGCCCTCGGGCGAGATGCCCAGGATGTGCTCGTGCTCCGACGTCCCGAACACGTCGAGCGTGTAGATCATGTAGGACGCCGTGAACACCAGGCCGGAGATCATGCCCGACGCGGCACCGATCGCGTTGGCGCGCTTCCAGAAGATACCCAGCACGAGGATCGGGAAGAACGTCGACGCCGCCAGACCGAACGCGAACGCGACCACCTGAGCCACGTACGCCGGCGGGTTGATGCCGCCGTAGATCGCGACCACGACGGCGAGACCCATGGCGATGCGGCCCACGAGCAGACGCCGCGACTCCGAGGCCTCCTTCTTGACGACCCGGAAGTACAGGTCGTGCGAGACGGAGGAGGAGATCACGAGCAGCAGACCGGCCGCCGTGGACATCGCCGCGGCCAGACCGCCCGCTGCGACCAGGCCGACGATCGGCGCGGGCAGACCGGCGATCTCGGGCGTGGCGAGCACGAGGATGTCGTTGTTCACGATGAGGTCGGCACCCGACTCCGGGTCGTTGCTCAACGTGCCGATCGTCGATGCGCTGTCGGAGACGGTGACCAGTCCGGTCGCGGCCCAGTTGTTGACCCAGGCCGGCAGCGAGGCGACCGCCACGCCGTCGACGGACTGCATGAGGTTCAGCTTGGTGAACGCCCCCACGGCGGGAGCCGTGGTGTACAGCAGGCCGATGAAGAACAGCGCCCAGAACGCCGAGAACCGCGCGCCGCGCACCGACTTCGTCGTGTAGAACCGGATGATGACGTGCGGCAGGCCGGCCGTACCGATCATCAGCGACATCGTCACCAGGAACACGTCGATCTGCGGCCGAGCGGCGAACGCCTCGGTGTACTGCGCGAGCCCGAACTTCTCGCTCAGGGCGTCGAGCTCGGCCAGGATCTGGCCGAACGTCACCTGCGGCACCGGGAAGCCCGTCATCTTCTGCGCGATGGTCCACGCCGGGATGAGGTAGGCGACGATCATCACCGTGTACTGGGCCACCTGGGTCCAGGTGATGCCCTTCATGCCGCCCAGGACGGCGTACAGGAAGATGATCGCCGCGGCCACGGCCACGCCACCCTCGATGGACAGGTTGAGGAAGCGGCTGAACACGATGCCGCCACCACGCATCTGGCCCACCACGTACGTGAAGGACACGATGATCGCGGCGACCGCGGCGATGAGCCGCACGTACTCCGAGTACCGGTCACCGACGAACTCCGGGACGGTGAACTTGCCCCACTTGCGCAGGTAGGGCGCCAGCAGGAGGGCCAGCAGCACGTAGCCGCCGGTCCAGCCCATGAGGTAGACCGAGCCGTCCGACCCCATGAAGGCGATGAGCCCCGCCATGGAGATGAACGACGCCGCGGACATCCAGTCCGCCGCGACGGCCGCACCGTTGGCGACCGCAGGGATGCCCTGGCCGGCCACGTAGAAGCCCTTGGTCTCCTTCACGCGGCTGCGCCACGCGATGGTGAGGTAGATCGCGAACGAGATGCCTACGAAGACGAGGGACCAGACCTGGATCTCGCTCACAGCCGATTCCCCTCTCCGTCGCGCTCGGCGACGCCGTACTCGTCGTCGAGCCGGTCCATCCGCAGCGTGTACACCAGGATCAGGATGATGAAGGTGTAGATCGATCCCTGCTGGGCGAACCACAGGCCCAGCGGGAAGCCGAAGACGACGATGTTGTTCAGCTGTTCGATCAGCAGGATCCCGCAGACGAACGAGACCACGAACCAGATGCTGAGCAGCACCACCATCAGCCGCAGGTTCTTCTTCCAGTACTCCTGCCGCCAGCCGTTCGCCGGCGGCGGCCCAGGATCTGGTGAGCTCTCGCGCACGCTATCGGTCATCGGACGCTCCCTTCATCGCGTTCACCCCGGGCACCGTCGCCCGGAGAACGTCCCCGTACCGGCCGAGCGAATCGCACCGTTCGTGCTGCTCACAAGGTTTCGCCGCCCGACGGCGGGGACCGTCCCGCGAACGGCGCCCAGAGCGCTGCGACCGGCGCACGGCCGGCCGGTGACCGTTCGTCAGGCCCGATCGACCGCTCGCCGGACGAACGGCACCGTTCACCGACCCGCGGGGGTCCAGACGGGGCGGACGCACCTACAGTCGGTCCATGGCCTCGACGACGAGCGCATCCCTCGGCAACCTGCTCGCAGCGGGCGGCCGGGCCCGGAAGCCGCGCAAGCAGATCATGCACCCCGGCAGCGTCGGGCTCCTGGTCGGTGCACTGGCCGTGATCGTCGGCAGCATGCTGCCGTGGGTGATCACCCCGCTCGGGAACATCAGCGGTACCGCAGGCCCGGGGCTGTGGACCCTGTGCGGCGGCTTCATCGCCGTGGCGGGCGCGCTGATCCCCCGGCGGTGGGTCGCCGTGTCGCACAGCTTCCTCGCCGGCGGCGCCGTCGCCTTCGTGGCCGGCTGGCAGCTCCTGCGACTCGTCCAGATCAGCGAGGCGACCGACGCCTGGGGGCAGGCGATGCCAGGCATCGGGCTGGTGATGAGCCTCGGTGGGGCCGTCATCCTGCTGACCACGGGCGTACGGCTCGTCCGGACGCGTCCCGTCGCGTCGCCGTGAACCGCGCCGTCGTCGTGAGCGGGCCCTCGTCGGGGGCATGACCCGGGGCGGCACTGGCCCTCGGGGTCCGCGCTCCGTAAGGTGCTCGTCCATGGACGACGACGTCGGTGCCCGGCACACGCCTGCGGAGGTGGACGCCACCTTCCGCACGCTGCGGCGCGTGGCAGTGGGCTACTTCGTCGTGTTCCTGCTGGCCGTCGCGGCCTTCCCGGTGCTCTCGCTGACGTCGGACTGGTGGTCGGAGGCGCGCCTGGTCGGCGGGATGAGCCCCGGCTTCCTCGTCGCGGCGTTCGGCCTCTACCTCTTCTTCGCCGTCCTCGGGGTCGCGGTGGCGCGCCTGATGTCGGCGGTCGAGCACCGCATGCTCGACGACACGCGCGACGACGGCTTCTCCGCCGCCGACGAACCCCCCGGTGACCTCCCGTGACCGGGCCCAGCGCACTGACCCTCGCGGCGGTTCTCGTCCTGCTGACCGTGGTCGCCGTCGTCATGCGCCCTCGCGGCGCGTCCACCGTCGACTTCTACCTCGCCGGCCAGCGCGTCGGCATCGCGACCAACGCGTGGGCCATCTGCGGGGACTACTTCTCGGCGGCGTCGTTCCTCGGGGTGGCCGCCGCCGTCTACGCGACCGGGCTCGACGGCGCCTGGTACGCCGTCGGGTTCGCCGCCGGGTTCGTCCCCGTGCTGCTCTTCGTCGCGGCACCGCTGCGCCGGTTCGGCGAGTTCTCCATCCCGGACTTCCTCGGGCGCCGCCTGGGCTCGGAGAAGGTGCGGCTCGTGGCCGTCGGCGTGGTCCAGCTCGTCATCCTGTCCTACCTCGTGCCGCAGGCCGTCGGGTCGGGCATCACGTGGGAGCTCCTCGTCGGGTCCGGGATCCTCGGTCTCTCGCCGTACGCGACCGGGATCCTGGTCTCCACGGCGGTGGTCACGGGGCTCGTCGCGTTCGGCGGCATGCGCGGGACCACCTGGACGCAGGCGGTGCAGTTCCTGCTGCTGCTGGGTGCCCTCGTCTGGCTCGCCGCGACCGTGCTGGGCGAGGGGTTCCACTACGGCGACGCCGTCTCCGACCTGTCGACCGCACCGCTGGTGAACCCGGCCGACGACGGCGTCCTGGCCACCGAGCAGAACGCGCTGCACCCGGGCGACGCCGCAGTCTTCGGCCAGCCCGGTGCCCGCTACGGCGGTCTCGGCCAGTTCGCGCTCATCGTGACCCTCGCGATGGGCACCGCCGGGCTGCCGCACGTCATGAACCGCTACTTCACGTCCCCGACCGGGGCGGCCGCACGCACCACCACCGTGTGGGTGCTGTGCCTGGCCGGACTCTTCTACTCGCTGGCGGTCATGCTCGGGACGGCGGCCCGCGAGATCGTGCCGACCGCCGTCGCGGACCATCCGTGGCTCGCGGAGCTCACCGTCGACGGGGTGCTGCTCGTCCCCGAGCACGCGCTGCCCGTGCTGGGGCGGATCTACGGCGGTGACGCAGGGCTGGGCGTGGTCGCCGCGGGAGCGCTCATCGCGGTCATGTCGACCATCGCGGGGCTTCTCCTGGCCGCCGCAGCGTCCTGGGGCCACGACGTCTACGAGCGGCACATCAACCCGCGGGCCACGCAGCGTCAGGCCGTCCTGGCCGGGCGGATCACCACGCTGCTCACGGCCTGCGCCGCCGCCTGCCTGGGCCTGGCGCTGCGCCCCGAGACCTTCGTGGCCGCCACGCCCTCGATCGTCGCGACCATGGTCACGTGGGCGTTCGCCGTGGCGGGTTCGGCGCTGACGCCCGTCTTCCTGCTGGCGATCTGGTGGCCGCGCACGACCGCGCGCGGCGCAGTCTCCGGCATGCTCACGGGCATGACCGTCGCGGTGGGGATGCTGGCCGCGGGACTGTTCGCGGACGGCGGCCTGCTGCGGGACGCGCTGGTCACCCCGACGCTCGTGGCGGCCCCGCTGGCCGCCGCCGTCACCGTGCTGGTCTCCCTGCGCACCACGCCGCCGCCGGACGTGGAGAAGTCGTGGGTCATCATGCACGGCACGGCCGCCGACCGGCACGCCGAGCGGCTGGCCCGGCTCGTCGTGGCCGAGAACCGGCGCCGGCGCGGCGCACGGAGGACCCGACGTGCGCGGGGGTAGCCGGCTGCTGGCCGGCGTCCTCGTCGCGGCGTGGGCGGCGGTCTACCTGGTCACGCAGGTGCTCGTCGCTCCCCCGCTCGGCGTCCTGCCGACCCTGGCGTCCGGCCTCGTGGTGAGCACCGTCGTCGTCCTCGGCTACCCGTCCGCGCTGCGCGGGCCCCGTGGCGGCTCGCTCGGCGGAGCCACCGGGCGGTCGTGGCGTCCCGCCCGCCGGCCCCAGGACCCTCGGGGGGTGCGCGACGGGCTCACCATCGCCGCCGCGGGCCGGTCGATGCCGTTGCGCAACGGCCTCACGCCCGACGCCGCCCGACGCACCGCCCAGCTGATCCGCCCGCTGCTGGGCGGCGACGCCATCGCCATCACGGACACGGAGCAGGTGCTGGCGTTCGTCGGGCCGGGATCCGACCACCATCACGTGGGCGGGACGCTGCAGACCCGGGTCTCGCGCCTCGCGCTCGGCAAGAAGCGCACCGTCGTCGTGCACGCGCGGGACGGGATCGGCTGCCCCGAGCCGGGCTGCCCCCTGCGCACCGCCGTCGTCGCCCCGCTGGCCGTGGCGGATCGCGTGGTCGGCACGCTGAAGGTCTACCGGGTCCACGACGAGCCGGCGCCGCGCGTGCTCGTCGACGACATGGCCTCGATGCTCTCGCTGCACCTCGAGCTCGCGGAGATGGACCGCGAGCGCCACCTCGCGTCGGACGCCAAGCTGGACGCCCTGCGGGCGCAGATCAACCCGCACTTCCTGTTCAACATCCTCAACACGATCGCCTCGAAGTCGCGCACCGACCCGGAGGAGTCCCGCGAGCTGCTGCTGCGCCTGAGCGACTTCTTCCGCTACGCGGTGCGCCAGGACGGTCACTTCGCGGAGTTCAGCCAGGAGTACTTCTTCGTGCGGACGTACGTCTCGCTGGAGCAGGCGCGGTTCGGCGACCGCCTGCGGGTGCGCTACGACCTCGATCCGCAGGTGCTGACGTCGCGCGTGCCCGTGCTGGTGATCCAGCCCATCGTGGAGAACGCCGTCAAGCACGGGATCGCGGACTCGGTCACGGGCGGCACGGTGCACCTGCGTGCCCGCGTGGACCCGTTGACGCGCACCACGTCGATCCGGGTGAGCGACGACGGCGCGGGCATGGCCCCGGAGGTCCTGGACAGGCTGCTGGCCGGTCAGCGTCCGGGCGACACCGACCCGCGGCACTCCGGCGTCGGCCTGTGGAACATCTCCCAGCGGCTCGACTCCCTGTTCGGGGACCGGTACTCGTTCGACGTCGCGTCCACGCCGGGCAAGGGGACCACCGTGGATCTCCGGATCCCGCTAAGGTGACGCCCGTGCGACCCAAGGCACTGATCGTGGACGACGAGGCCCCGGCCCGGGCCGAGCTGCGCTTCCTGCTCGAGGAGGTCGGGCAGGTCCAGGTGGTGGGCGAGGCCACCAACGGCGAGGAGGCGCTGCTCCTCCTGGGGTCGCTCGACTACGACCTGGTGCTGCTCGACGTCCGCATGCCCGGGGGGTCCGGCCTGGAGGTCGCCGCCGCGCTGCGCCGGCAACCCGACCCGCCGAAGGTCATCTTCACCACGGCCTACCCGGACCATGCCGTCGACGCGTTCGACCTCGCCGCGGCGGACTACCTCCTCAAGCCGTTCGACGCGGACCGGCTGCGGCGTGCGCTGGAGCGCGCGCTGCGGCCCGACGACGGCACACCCGCGGGAGCCACGCCTGCCAGCGCGGGGTCCGCTCCGCCGTCGGACGGCGCGAGCCCGGGTGCGGTGGCCCCGGCGGCCGGTGCGGGGTCGGCCGGCACCGCGGACTCGGCGCCGCGGGGCGACGTCGAGCCGCTGGTGCGCATCCCGGTGCAGAAGGACGGGCGCACGGTGCTGGTCGACGGCGGCTCGATCGTCTACGCCAGCGCGGCGCGCGGGTACTCCTACCTGAAGCTTGCCGAGGAGCGACTGCTGGTGACCATGTCGCTCAACGAGCTGGAGCGTCGGCTGCGCGGGCACTTCTTCCGGGCGCACCGGTCGTACCTGGTGAACCTCGACCACGTGCGTGAGCTGGTCCCCGACTTCCAGGGCGCTCTCGTGGTGGTCATGGCGGATCGGCAGCGCTCGCGCGTGGAGGTCTCGCGGCGCCACGCGCGCGAGCTGCGCCGCCGCTTCGGCATGTGACCCTCTGTCGCCGGGTGTCATGGTCCGGACCGTATTGCGGGCCCGTTGCGGGCTGAACCTCGACATTCGGCGGCCCGGATAGGGTGAGGCGCATGACTTCCCCTCGTTCTGACGGCCGCACGCCCGACCAGCTCCGCCCCGTGACCTTCACCCGTGGATGGAGCGAGAACGCCGAGGGCTCGGTGCTCGTGGAGTTCGGCAAGACCCGCGTGCTGTGCACCGCCTCGTTCACCGAGGGCGTGCCGCGCTGGAAGAAGGGCTCCGGCGAGGGCTGGGTCACCGCGGAGTACGCGATGCTCCCCCGCGCCACCAACTCCCGCAGCCAGCGCGAGTCCGTCAAGGGCAAGATCGGCGGGCGCACCCACGAGATCTCACGCCTCATCGGCCGGTCGCTGCGCGCCGTCGTCGACGTGACGGCGCTGGGCGAGAACACCATCGTGCTCGACTGCGACGTGCTCCAGGCCGACGGCGGGACCCGCACCGCAGCCATCACGGGCGCCTACCTCGCGCTGGTCGACGCCGTCGCCTGGGGCACCCGGCACGGGCACGTCAAGGGCGGCAAGCAGGTGCTCACCGACTCGGTCGCGGCCGTGAGCGTCGGCATCATCGACGGGGTACCCATGCTCGACCTGCCCTACGTCGAGGACGTGCGCGCGGAGACCGACATGAACGTGGTGACCACCGGGTCCGGCTCCTTCGTGGAGGTCCAGGGCACCGCCGAGGGCGTCCCGTTCCACCGCGGCGAGCTGGACGCTCTGCTCGACCTCGCCACGGCCGGCACCGCCGACCTGACGGCGCTGCAGCAGGCGGCGCTCGCCCAGGAGCTCTGAGCACGGTGACCAGCCCTGTCGCCGTCCCCCCGGCGGCCCGGATCGTCCTGGCCACCCACAACCGCAAGAAGCTGCGCGAGCTGCTCGCGATCCTGCGGGCGCAGCCCGGCCTCGACGCCCTGCCGGACGACGCGGTCGTCACCGCGGGCGACCTCGGCGCAACCGAGCCCGTCGAGGACGGGGTGACGTTCGCGGAGAACGCACTGATCAAGGCGCGGGCGCTGGCCGCGGCGACCGGTCTGCCCGCCGTGGCCGACGACTCGGGGCTGAGCGTCGACGTGCTCGGCGGGGCCCCGGGCATCTTCTCGGCGCGGTGGGCGGGCCGGCACGGCGACGACGTCGCCAACCTCGGCCTGCTGCTCGCCCAGCTCGGTGACGTCCGGGACGCGCACCGGGGCGCGGCGTTCGTCTGTGCGGCGGCGCTGGTCACCCCGGACGGCCGCGAGGAGGTGTGCCTCGGCGAGATGCCGGGCGCGCTGGTCCACGAGCCCCGCGGCGTCAACGGGTTCGGGTACGACCCGATCCTGGTCCCGGCCGAGCAGGGCCCGGGGCCGGACGGCCGGCCCGGCACGCGCACGTCGGCCGAGCTGAGCCCGGAGGAGAAGAACGCGATCAGCCATCGCGGCAAGGCGTTCCGGGCACTGGCCGCACAGATCGCCGCCGCGCTCTGATCCACCCGCACCGGCGACGGTTGTGGGCGCGATTTCTGGGCCGAATACCTGGGCAAAAGGGACACATCGGGCCAGAAATCGCGCCCACAACTTTCGGTGGGGCTGGACGTTCAGCGGCGCTGGACGAGAGTGACGAGCAGCCGCCAGCCGAGCATCGTCGCGCCGAGGAAGCCCGCCGTCACCAGGGCGAACGACCAGGCGAACCCGCCCACCACCAGCGGTCGCAGCACGAGCCCCAGCGCCACGGTCGCGAACCAGACCACCACCCCCGTCGGCCAGAGCCGCGCCGGCGCGCGCCAGGCGCGACTCGCCACCCAGCCGACCACCAGGCCGACGGCGAACGGCGCCACCACGGCGAGCAGGTGCGCCACCGACCCGCCCGAGGCGTGGTTCGCGGTGCCCACGACGGCGAACACGAGCACGCACACCGCGTCGGCGACGGCGGTGGGCCAGACGCGGCGCTCCTGCACCGGCATCAGAGCTCGTAGACCGTTCCTGGGCGGGCCACGTCCAGCGGCCCGTCGTACTCCTCGCGCGCCTCGGCCAGGGTCTGCGCGGAGTCGGTCCACACCGTCAGGTGCGTCAGCAGCAGGCGTCCGGCCCCGGCCTTCGCCGCCACCTTCCCGGCACGCCGCCCGGTCAGGTGGATCCCGTCGACGCCGTCGTCCCGGCCCTCGAGGAACGCCGCCTCGCACAGCAGCAGGTCGGCCCCGCGCGAGGCCTCGACCAACCGGTCGCAGTGGTCCGTGTCCCCGGAGAACACGAGGGTCGCCCGCTCCCCCGGGCGGTCCGACGACGGGCCGGTCACCCGCATGCCGTACGCCTCGACGGGGTGGTTGACCACGAACGGCTCCACCGTCAGCGGGCCGACCTGCACCGACACGCCGGGCTGCCACGTCCGGAACGCGTACTCGGCGTCCATGGTCTCGCCGCTCTCCAGGCCGTACATGGCCGCCGCACGCTCGCGCGTCGTCGACGGCCCGTGGACCACCAGGTGGCGCGGCCGGCCGGTGCGGTGCGAGCCCCGCTCGGGGTGGTACCGCAGGTAGACGTACAGCCCGGAGAGGTCGGCGCAGTGGTCGGGGTGCAGGTGCGAGATCCCGACGGCGTCCACGTCCAACGGGTCGACGTGACGCTGCAGCGGGCCGAGCGCGCCCGAGCCGAGGTCGAGCACCAGGCTCCACCACCGCTCGCCGTCGTGCGCCTGGACCAGGTAGCAGGAGGCGGGCGACTCCGGGCCGGGCAGGGAGCCGGACACCCCGACGGGTACGAGCCTCATGCCGCCTCCACGAGAGCGACCTCCGGCCCGAGGAACCGCCGGGCGAGCTGCTCGAACTGTTCCGGGTGCCCCGTGGTGGCGAACCGGTGCACGGGCGCCGGCGCGTCGAGGGGACGCTCCAGGTCGTGCTCCACCAGCTTGCGGTAGACGTCCATGGCGGTCTCCTCCGCCGAGGACACCAGCGTGACGTCCTGGCCCATGACGTAGGAGATCGGGCCCGTCAGCAACGGGTAGTGGGTGCAGCCCAGCACCAGGGTGTCCACGCCGGCGGCCTTGACGGGCCCGAGGTACTCCGCGGCGATCTCCAGCACCTCGGGGCCGGACGTCGTCCCCTCCTCGACCAGTCGGACGAACTCCGGGCACGCCTTGCTCGTGAGCTGCAGGCCCGGGGTGACGGCGAACGCGTCGTCGTAGGCCAGGGAGTCCACCGTCGCCTTGGTGCCGATGACGCCGATGCGTCCGGAGCGGGAGGCGACGACGGCGCGGCGGGCGGCCGGCAGGATCACCTCGACCACGGGGATGCCGCGGCGCACGGTGTACCGCTCGCGTGCGTCGCGCAGCGCGACCGCCGAGGCGGAGTTGCACGCGATGACGAGCATCTTCACGCCGTCGTCGACGAGCCGGTCCATGACCGCGAGCGCCATCGCGCGCACGGCGGCGAGCGGCTTGGGCCCGTACGGGCCGTTGGCCGTGTCGCCGATGTAGTGCAGCTGCTCGTGCGGGAGCTGGTCGAGCACCGAGCGGGCGACCGTCAGACCGCCCACCCCGCTGTCGAAGATCCCGATGGGGGCGTCGTTCACGGCTGGCAGCCTAACCGCGCAGGGCGCTGAGCACCGGGTTCGTGACCCGTGACACGCGTGGTGAGGGCCACAGGGTCACTCGCCGGCGCCTCGGCCGCGGGCCCGCAGCTCGGCCAGCATCTCGTCCATGAGGGACTCCTGGGCGAACCCGGCCGCCACGAACACCCCGCCCCAGTAGGAGCGCTGCTCGGCGTCCAGGCCGGCGGCGTCCGTCTCGTCCGGGTCCGCGGTGTCCGCGTCGTCCACGATCCCCAGTCCCGCGAGCACCTCGTGGTGCAGGTGCTCGACGTCGGCGTCGTCGTCGAGCCCCAGCCGTTCACCGAGCACCAGCCGGACGTCGGTGAGCGCGCCGGCGAAGTCCTGGGCCGCCTCGCGGGCGACCACCACCTGACCGTCGGACGGCGCGTCGTCCGTACCGCCGTCGTCGGCCACCGCGTCGGCGAACGCGAGGAGGCGGGCGACCTTCCCCGCCGCGAGGTCCGTCTGCGTCAGGTGGCGGAACTCGGCGGCGACGTCCGCGTCCTCGCGGTGGGCGTCCGGCAGGAGCCGCTGCACCGCCGGGTCCCGCGGGACGCGAGCCACCCCGGTGAACGCCACGCCGGCGTCCGTCACGTCGTCGGGGAGACCGGCGTCGGCACGCAGCAGGCCGGCGACGTCCCGGGCGACCCGCGCCAGCACCTCACGCTCGACCGGCTCCCAGCGGGCGACGAACCCGGCCGGGGTCGAGCGGAACGGCGTCATGCGCCCTCCCCCGGCGCGCCGGACTGCTGCAGCGTGGCCCACAGCCCGAAGCCGTGCATCGCCTGCACGTCCACCTCCATCCGCTCCCGCGGACCGGTCGAGACCACCGCCCGACCCTCGGAGTGCACCTGCATCATCAGCTGGTGGGCCTTGGCCTCCGGATAGCCGAAGTAGCTCTCGAAGACGAAGGCGACGTAGCTCATGAGGTTGACCGGGTCGTTCCACACGATCGTCACCCACGGGTCCGCCAGCCGGGACGCCTCCTCGGTGCGGGTGTCCTCCTGCGTCGCCGCGCTCGTCACCACCACGGCACCAGCGTAGGTGCTCATGCTGCTCCCGAGCCCGCCGCACCATACGGTAGGGGCATGAACGACGCGAACCGGGGCAACGGCGCCTCCGCGCCCGAGTCCCTCGCCTCTCCGCTGTCGCTGCCGGCCGCACCGCTGCCGACGCTGCGGCCCTCGCTCGCGCTCCTGACCGACCGGTACGAGCTGACGATGCTGCAGGCCGCGCTCGCCGACGGCACGGCGCACCGGCACTGCGTCTTCGAGGTGTTCACGCGCCGCCTGCCCGCGGGCCGCCGGTACGGCGTCCTCGCCGGCACCGGCCGGGTCCTCGAGGCGCTGCCCGCGTTCCGGTTCGGCGAGACCGAGCTCGCCTACCTCGAACGCGCCGGCGTCGTCGACGACCGGACCCTCGACTTCCTGCGCGGGTACCGCTTCACCGGGACGATCACGGGCTACCCCGAGGGCGAGACGTTCTTCCCCCGGTCGCCGGTGCTGCAGGTGGAGGGCACCTTCGCCGAGGCGGTGCTCCTGGAGACGCTCGTCCTGGCGATCCTCAACCATGACTCGGCCATCGCCTCGGCCGCGTCGCGGATGACGAGCGCCGCCGTCGACCGCCCCGTGCTCGAGATGGGCTCGCGCCGCACCCACGAGCAGGCCGGCGTCGCCGCCGCGCGCGCCGCCGTCGTCGCCGGGTTCGCCGGCACGAGCAACCTCGAGGCCGGCTTCCGCTACGGCCTCGACACCATCGGTACCGCCGCGCACTCCTTCACGCTGCTGCACGACGACGAGGTCGCGGCCTTCGCCTCCCAGGTCGAGGCGTTCGGACCCGGCACCACGCTCCTGGTCGACACCTACGACGTGCCGCGCGGCGTGGACCGTGCGATCGAGGCCGCCGGCACGGGGCTCGGCGCCGTCCGGCTCGACTCCGGCGACCTGGGGGCGCTCGCGGTCGAGGTGCGCGAGCAGCTCGACGCCCTGGGCGCCCGGGACACCAAGATCGTGGTCACGTCGGACCTGGACGAGCACGCGATCGCGGGCCTGGCTGCCGCGCCGGTGGACGTCTACGGCGTCGGCACCTCGCTGGTGACAGGTTCGGGCGCCCCGACCTGCGGCATGGTCTACAAGCTGGTGGCTCGTACCGACGGCGCGGGGCGGATGCAGCCGGTGGAGAAGGCCTCGGCGAGCAAGTCCAGCCGCGGCGGCCGCAAGGCCGCGGCACGCCGGCTCGACGGCGACGGCCGCGCCGTCGAGGAGGTGCTGGTCACCGGCCCCGACGAGGAGGTCGTCACGTGGGAGCCGGACGGCAGCGAGGGCGGCGACGAGGACGGCCGGCTGCGGCGGCTGCACGTGCCGCTGGTGACCGACGGCGCGGTGGACTCGCGCTGGGTCGGTGCCTACGGCGTGGCCAACGCCGCCACCCAGCACCGGACGTCCCGCGCGGAGCTGCCGCGCGGGGCACGGCGGCTGTCCCACGGCGACGCGGCGGTCCCGACGGTCACCTGGCAGCTCTGAGCCGCGGCCGTGCGCGAACGGGCGGTGCGCAGCCCCGCCCCGATCCCTCGCCCACCTGGGTGGTGAGCGTCCGGGACCGGGGCGGGGCCGGCCGGCACGGCGCGGCGCGAGTACCTCAGTTCTGCAGCGTCAGCAGGCCCGGGCGGTACGGGAGCAGCCCGTAGTCCACACCGTCGGAGCCGGGGTCACGGCCCTGGTAGAGGAGCTGCAGGTTGCACGGGTCGACCGTCATCGTCTGGTCGGCGCTGGTGCGGATGAGCTCGCCGTGGCTGATGTCGTCGGTCCACGTGGCGCCGCTGTTCGCCCGCCCGGCGAACGGGTCGGACTCCGTCGCGGCCTGGGGCGTCCACTGCCCGTCGAGGCTGTCGGCCGTGAACGAGCGGAAGTAGCGGCCGTTCGCACCGATCGCCTCGACGATCATGAGGTACTGGTCCGAGCCGTCGACCTTGTAGACCTGGACGGCCTCGAACAGGTTGTTCGTGGTGTCGCTCATGACGACGTCGTACGACGACCCGAAGTTGCCCGGGAAGTCACCGATCGGCATCTGCGAGCGGTAGATGTTGCCGTTGTCGCCGGCGAAGAACAGGTACATGTGGGTGTCGTCGGCGATCAGCGCCTGGTCGATCGGCCCGGTGCCGGAGTTCTGGATGGACCCGGTGAACAGGGCGCTCGGTTGCGACCAGCCGTTGGCGTTCGTCGGGTCGTCCGACGTGCGGTAGATGAACGGCCACGCGCCCCACTGGTAGGCGAGGACCCACGTGTCGTCCGGCTCGAAGTAGAACAGCGACGGCGCCACGGTCGAGGACTGCATGCCGTTCTGGCCCGCCGACCCCATCTGGGACCAGTCACCGAAGACGTCGAAGTTCATCGATCCCCACGAGTCTCCGAAGTCGTGGGTCGTGGCGTAGACGAGGTGACCGCCGTCGTACGGGGCGGTGGTGAAGTCCTTGAGCGACGCCCACCCGGAGCCCGGCTGAGCGAGCGGTCCTGACGACGTCCAGCTGTACGACGACGGGAGGTCGCACGAGGAGCCGCCGTCGTCGTTGCCGTCGCCGCTCTCGCCGAGGACCTCGACGTCGTCGATGCGGAAGTCGTCGGTGCCGCCGGTCGTCTCGACGTAGAGGGTCGCGGACTCGAGCGCTCCCGTCCAGGAGACGGTGGTCTCGCCGGTGAGCTCCGTCCAGGATCCGGGGCTGACGGTGCTCTGCGCGAGCGTGAGGTAGTCGGTGGTGCCGCCGGCCGTGACGCTCAACGTCACCTTGGCGTCGGGGGTCCCGGTCTCCGTGCGCATCCAGGCGCTCGTGGAGTAGGTCGCGCCGTTCGACACGGCGGCCGTGACGTCCTGGGCCGGGCCGTTCCAGGACGCGGTCCGTCCCGTGTACCGCAGGGCCATGCTTCCCGAGTGGACGGGGTACCAGCCCGGGTCCACGGATCCGGAGCCGAAGGACGTCCAGCCGTTCGTGCCGTCCTCCATGTCTCCGTTGCTCACGAGGTTGCCACCGTCGTCGGCGACGGCGGGCGCCTCGGTCTGTGCCGCGAGCACTGGTGCCAGCGCCAGCGCGGCGGCCATTCCCAGTGCGAGGCGGACTCTGGACCTCTTCATCCTTCACTCCTCCTGGTTCGGGGCGACGTCGTCGTGGCCCCACTTTGTGATCGCTAACATCCTGCCCGACGACCGGTGCGACCGGTAGAACCGAATCGTTTAACGTTCAATCTGAGGCCGGATCTCTCGTTCCGGCGCTCCTGCGGGCGGCGCCGTCCACCACGGGCGCGCCGGGCGGCGTCGTCAGCTCGGCTGACCGGCACGGCGCCCGCCCTACACCCAGCAGTGCGGATCGAGACGGGCGACCCTACTTCTTGCCCACGAACCAGCCGCGCACCATCTCGACCCGCTCGGTGAGCTGGTCCGCCGTCGCCAGGGGCACCTCCGGCCCGCCGCAGCGACGCCGGAGCTCGGTGTGCACCGACCCGTGCGGTCGCCCGGACTTGCGCGCCCACGCCGAGACGAGCTTGGACAGCTCCTTGCGCAGCGCGGCCGCGCGGCGGTGCTCCTGCTCGGACTGCTCCAGCGCCGCCTCGGACGACGGCGCCCCGGAGCGTCCGCTCGCCTGGGCGGCCTGGTGCTGGCGCAGCAGCGTGGTGACCTGGTCGGCGTCGAGCAGACCGGGGATGCCGAGGAAGTCCTGCTCGGCCGCCGACCCGACCTCGCCGCCGGTGCCGAACTCGCCGCCGTCGAACAGGACGCGGTCGAACGAGGCCTGCGCCTCGAGCGCCTCGAAGGAGCCCGTGAGCTCCCCCGAGGCCTTCTCCTCGGAGTTGGCCGCGGCGAGCAGCGCGGCCTCCGGGTCGTACTCGATGCCCTGCTCCTCGGCGGTCCGAGGGCGGTCCAGCGCATGGTCGCGCTCGATCTCCATGCCGTTGGCCAGCTCGAGGAGCAGCGGCACGCTGGGCACGAAGATCGACGCCGTCTCGCCGCGCTTGCGGGCCCGGACGAACCGGCCCACCGCCTGGGCGAAGAACAGCGGCGTCGAGGTGCTGGTGGCGTAGACGCCGACGGCGAGGCGCGGCACGTCCACGCCCTCCGAGACCATCCGCACCGCCACCATCCAGCGTTGCGTGCCCGCCGCGAACTCGTCGATGCGCGCGCTCGCGCCGTCGTCGTCGCTGAGCACCACGGTCGGGCTCTGGCCCGTCACGCGGGCCAGGTGCCCGGCGTACGCGCGGGCGTCCGTCTGGTCGGACGCGATGACCAGTCCCCCGGCGTCGGGCACCGCGCGGCGCACCTCCGTGAGGCGCTTGTCCGCCGCGGCGAGCACGGACGGGATCCACTCGCCGTTCGGGTCCAGCGCCGTACGCCAGGCCTGGGCGTGCATGTCCTTGGTCATGGCCTCGCCGAGCCGCGCCGCGACCTCGTCGCCCGCCCGCGTGCGCCAGCGCATCTCACCCGAGTAGGTCATGAACAGCACCGGCCGCACGACGTGGTCCCGCAGCGCCTCGCCGTAGCCGTAGGTGTAGTCCGCCCGGGAGCGCCGGATCCCCTCGTGGTCCGCCTCGTACGTGACGAACGGGATCGAGGCGGTGTCGCTGCGGAACGGCGTGCCCGTCAGCGCGAGGCGCCGGGTGGCGTCCTCGAACGCGTCCCGGACGGCGTCGCCCCAGCTCAGCGCGTCGCCGCCGTGGTGCACCTCGTCCAGGATGACGAGCGTCCGGGCAGCCTGCGTCCGCGCCCGGTGCAGGGCCGGCTTGGCCGCCACCTGGGCATAGGTCAGCGCGACGCCGTCGTAGTGGGACCCGTGGCGGCCCTGGGAGTTCTTGAACGACGGGTCGATGCGGATGCCCACGCGAGCGGCGGCGTCCGCCCACTGGTGCTTGAGGTGCTCGGTGGGCGCGACGACGGTCACGCGGCGCACGGTCCCGGCGTCCAGCAGCTCGGTGGCGACCCGCAGCGCGAAGGTCGTCTTGCCGGCTCCCGGGGTCGCGACCGCCAGGAAGTCCCGGGGCGAACGCTCGTGGTACAGCTCGAGCGCCTCGGCCTGCCAGGCGCGCAGGTTGGACGCCGTGCCCCACGGTGCCCGGCGCGGGAACGCCGGGCTGAGCTGGGACGCCGCCGCCACCGACGGCGACTGCGGCAGCGGCTTGGCCGCCTCCTGCGGTTCGGAGACGGCTGCGAAGAGATCGACGGACTCGGGCTCGGGGAGCGGCGCGCTCACTTCTCGGAGTCGCCGTCGCCGTCCTGCGGTTCCCGCAGGCCGTCGTAGATCTCCTTGCAGATGGGGCACACGGGGAACTTCGAGGGGTCACGTCCCGGGACCCACACCTTGCCGCAGAGAGCGATCACCGGCTTGCCGGACATCGCCGACTGCATGATCTTCTCCTTGCGCACGTAGTGCGCGAAGCGCTCGTGGTCGCCCGGTTCCGCGGACTGCTCCCGCGTGTCGGGGCGCTCGAGGACGCTGGTACCCGATCCGGTGTCCTGCGAAGGCGCTGCGGCAGGCTGCGAGGGAGGGCTGGAGAGGGGCTCGCTCATGGCGTCCATCCTACGTGCCGGCCACCGACACCGACGGCGCGAACGACCGCTACAGCCCTTGCCAGGTGGGCTTGGAGGCGTAGGTCTGGCGGTAGTAGCCGGCGAGCTGGAGGCGAGACGCGGCGGCCTCGTCGACCAGCACCGTGGCGTGCGGGTGCCACTGCATCACCGTGGCGGGCCACATCGCCGAGACCGGCCCCTCCACGAGCTGGTGCACCGCCTCGGCCTTGTGCCGACCCGTGGCCAGCAGCACCAGGTGGCGGGCCTCCATGATCGTGCCCAACCCCTGGGTCAGGCAGTGCCGCGGCACCTGGGCCACGTCGTCGTCGAAGAACCGCGCGTTGTCCAGCCGCGTCTGCTCGGTCAACGTCTTGATCCGGGTCCGCGAGGCCAGCGACGAACCCGGCTCGTTGAACCCGATGTGCCCGTCGGTCCCGATCCCCAGCAGCTGCAGGTCCACACCCCCCGCCGCGGCGATCGCTTCCTCATAGGCGGCGCACGCCGCCACCACGTCCTCGGCCAGCCCGTCCGGGCCGTGCACCTGATCGGCGGGCCACTCGACCCGCTCGGCGATCTCGCTGGCCACCACGTTGCGGTAACGCTGCGGATGATCGCCCGCCAGCCCCACGTACTCGTCGAGCATGAACCCCCGCGCCCGCGCGAACGACAACCCCTCGACCTCGTGGCGCCGCACCAGCTCGTCGTACACCTGCAACGGACTCGACCCCGTGGCCAGCCCCAGCACCGCCTGCCCACCACGCAGCAGCACCTCGACCGCGTCCGCCGCCAGCACCGCCAGCTCCCGCGCCGGAGCGATGACAACCTCCATCGTCGTCTCCTTCCTGTTCGTCGCCGTCGGCGGGCCCGACGGCTGCTGGTCACTCGTCCTCGACGGTGCCGTCGAGCATGGGGGTCATGATTGCGTCGTACTTCTGTGCCAGCGCGGGGACGCTGCCACCGCGGGCGATCTCCTTGAACAGCTCCTCGTAGATCCCCTGCGACTCGACGTCCGCCCAGCCCGGCGCCGGTGGCGTCAGCTTGGACGCCTCCGCGGTCGCCACGAGGGTCCGGCCGAACTTGTCCCCCGTCATGAGCCGCGTGAACCGGGTGTTCGCCGGCCCGAGGCCCGACTCGGCGAGCATCGTCTGGTACTCGTCGGAGTAGACGATACGCAGCAGGTCCTCGGAGAGGTCCGCGTTGCGCGTGAGCGCGGAGATCGCCATGTTGGAGCCGCCCGCGAACACCGGCGCGACGCCGCCGTCCACGCCGGGCAGCGCGAAGATGCCGAACCTGTCGGAGTCCGCCATGCCGTCGCGCACCTCCTCGTTGTCCTCGTTGCGCACGAGGTCGCCGATGGACCACCGCGCCCAGGACGGCGCCATGATGGTGGCCGCGGCAGGCTCACCGTTCACGAGCCCGTCGTTCAGGAAGTCCCAGTAGGCGACGTCGACCTCGGTGGCCGGCAGGTAGGAGGCGTTCTGGTAGACGTCCTGCCAGGCCTCGAGACCGGCGATCGTGCTCGGGTCCGAGAGGGTCGACACCCAGCGGTCGCCCTCCTTGACCGCCAGCTCGCCGCCGTGGGCGAACACCCACGAGATGCCGTTGCGCCAGTCCTGCCCGCCCATCGCGAACCCGGCCTGGTTGCCGACCCGGAGGGACTTGACGGTCTCGCCGAACTCGTCGAGCGTCTTCGGCACCTCGGCGCCGGCCTCCTTCCAGACGTCCTTGCGGTAGAAGACGTAGCGGGACCCGAAGTAGTACGGCAGGGCGTACACCGTGCCGTCCACCGACCCGGCCTCCACGAACGACGGCAGCAGGTCGTCGCCGCCGAGCTCCTGGTACAGCTCCGGGGAGATCTCGCGGAACGCCCCGGAGCCCGTGAACGTCGGGGCCTGGGTGTTCCCGAGCTCGACCACGTCGGGGGTCAGGGCCGGGTCGCCGAGCGAGGCCTCGAGGTCGTCGACGAGGGTCGGCCACTCCTTCTGCTCGATCGTCAGCGTCGCTCCCGGGTTGCGCTCCTCGAAGGTCGCCACGAGGTGCTCGCGCAGGTCGTCACCGGTGTCGGCACCGACCAGCCAGAGGACGATGTCCTCGGAGGTCTCGGGGACGACCTCTTCGGTGCCGCAGGCGGTCAGCGCCACGAGGGCCAGGGCCGCCGTCATAGCGGCGACGGCGCGTCGTCGGGTCACAGGGGTTCCTCTCGGTCGTGACGCAGGGTTGGGCCGAGCCGTCAGCCGGCGAGGTCGCGTGCCCGCAGGACGGTGCCCCGCCCGACGACGGCGGCGCCCACCGCACCGACGGCGACCCGGCCGGGGGCCAGCCGCACCCGTCCGGGCAGGTCGAGCGACCGCAGGAAGCCGGACGCCGCCGACTCGTCGGTCAGGGCGTCGCGCACCGCGTCGAGCAGCGGCTGCCCGAGCTGGGACACGCCGCCACCGAGCACCACGTGCTGGACGTCGACGGTCAGCACGAGCATGCGCACCGCCGCGGCGACGGCTCGCGCGTACGTCGAGCGGGCCGCCACGGCGTCGGGGTCACCGGCGGCCGCCGCCTCGAAGAGCTCGACCGGAGCCGGCCGGCCGGAGGTCGTCGGCCACAGGGCCGTCACCGCCGAGCCGGAGGCGTACAGCTCCAGGCAGCCACGCTGCCCGCAGGCGCACGGCGGGCCCGCTGGGTCGACGGGGACGTGGCCGATCTCCCCGGCGGCGCTGTGACTCCCCCGCCGCAGTCGTCCGTCGAGCACGATGCCGGCCGCGAGACCGGTGCCGAGCGCCAGGAACGCGAGGTCGGCGGGCGTGCTGTCGCCCTCTGCCTCGACCAGGTGCGCGGCGCCGACGGCGGCCACGTTGAGGTCGTTCTCCACCGCCACCCCGACTCCCCCGAGACGTGCCGAGAGCAGGGCCGAGAGGTCGAGCGCCGCACCGTCGAGCCCGAGGTTGACGGCGTGCCGGACCGTGCCGGCGTCGGCGTCCACGAGGCCGGGGACCCCGACCCCCACGCCGGTCACGGCGTCGAGCGCGACGCCGGCCTGCCGGGCGACGCCCTGCACGGCCCGGGCTGCGCCGTCGACGACGCCCACAGGGCCGAGGGTGGTGCTCAGCCGGGACTGGGCCAGCACCTCGCCGTCGCTGCCGAGCAGCACGGCGAGGGTCTTGGTGCCCCCGATGTCCAGGCCCACGCTGAGGCGGGGCGACACCATCGGTGTCGCCGCTGCGATGTTGCTCACGTCAGCCCTTCACCGCTCCCGAGACCAGTCCACCGGTCATGCGGCCCTGCACGAAGAGGAAGAAGACGATCACGGGAATCGCGACGAGCACCGATCCTGCCATCAGGGCCCCGTAGTCCGTCGCCTTGGTGGCCTGCTGGAACGTGCGCAGCCACACGGGCAGCGTCATCGACTCCGGCCTCGACATGATGACCAGCGCGAGGACGAACTCGTTCCACGCCTGGATGAAGGCGAACACACCGGTCGAGACGAGGCCCGGGGCGAGGAGCGGGAAGGTGACCTTCCAGAACGCCCTGGTGCGCGAGCAGCCGTCGATCATGGCGGCCTCCTCGAGCTCCACCGGCACGGCCGTCACGAACCCGCGCAGGGTCCAGACGGTGAAGGGCAGCACCATCGCGACGTAGAGGATGGTCAGGCCGAAGACCATGTTGAGCATGCCCCAGCCGTCGATGAGCTGGAAGTACGTCAGCAGCATCGCCTCGCCGGGGATCATCTGCACGACGAGGATCGCCACGATGAACTGCTTGCGTCCCCGGAACCGGTACCGCCCGATGGCGACCGAGGCGAGGAACGCGATGACCAGCGCCGCGACCAGCGTCAGGAACGTGACCGTGAGCGAGGTCTGGAGCGCGGGCAGGAAGTCCGCACGGGTGTCGTCGGTGACGGCCCGGACGTAGTTGTCGACCGTGAAGTCGGAGCCGGGGAAGAACGTCGGGACGGTGGCCCGGACGAGGTTCGTCGGCAGGAACGACGAGGAGACCATCCAGTAGACGGGGAACGCCGAACAGACGAAGACGACGGCGCCGAGGACGCCGAACAGGACGTTCGCCGCGATGCGGCCCGGCGGGACCGGCCGCTTGGTGGTGACGACGACGGGGGCCGCCGGTGCCGTGGGTCCGGCGGTGAGGGTGGAGGCAGCCATGGTCAGTCGTCCTCCTTGAGCGTCTGGCGCACGTAGTACAGGGAGATGAGGAGCATGATGAAGACCATCACCACGGCGGCTGCCGCGGCGAACCCGAAGTCACCGCTGGCGGTGCCCTTCTGGTAGATCCAGACGCCCAGGGTGGACGTCTTCTCGTAGAGCCCGCCGATGCCCTGCAGGGCGTAGACCTGGGCGAAGACACGCAGGTCCCAGATCACCGACAGGACGATCAGCACGATGATGATGCTGCGCACGAACGGCACCTGGATCTGGAAGAAGCGCTGACGGGCGTTGGCACCGTCGAGCTGGGACGCCTCGAGCGTCTCGACCGGCACCTGCGTGAGCCCGGCGTACATCGTGAAGGCGATGAAGGGCACGCCCATCCACACCACGATGAGGCCGAGCACGAGGAAGAAGGAGAGCGGCTCGATGAGCCACGAGTGACCGGCCCAGTCGGAGCCGGTGACCTGGGTGAGCAGGTAGTTGACGACGCCGTAGCGCGTGTCGAACATCCAGCCCCAGACCATCACGGTCGACAGGGCCGGCATCGCCCACGCGAGCAGCAGGCCGACGGTGACGAGCATGCGCATCGCCTTGCCGAGGCGGATCATCAGCAGGGCGACGAGCGTCCCGAGCGTCATCGTCAGCACGACCGCCACGACCATGAACCCGACGCTGCGGGCGAGGACGGCGTAGAACTCGCCGGAGGTCAGGACCTCGACGTAGTTGTCCAGGCCCACCCACTCGGGCGGGGCTCCGAAGGCCTGGGCACGGCCGTACTCCTGGAACGACGTGACGAGGAGCTTGAGGATCGGCCAGGCGACGAGGACGGCGAGCACGGCCAGCGCCGGGGTGAGCAGCGCATAGGGGAACGGCGACGACTTCTTGGTCCGCAGCTCTTGCGGTGGCCGGACGAAGGCCTCCGGGGGCGCCTTGGGCGCGGCAGGGGTGGTGGTCACGAGGTGCTCCCTGATCGAGCGGGTGGGGAGAGGGGGGCGGTGCCGGTGGCCGTGAGGTCACCGGCACCGCCCGGCGTGCTGACGGACGTCAGCCGTTGAGCGTCCCCTCGATCTCGGCGTCGAGCTCGGCCGCGACGGTGGCGACGTCCTCGCCCTGGGCGAGCTTGACGAACGAGTCCTCGAGCACGCCGGAGGCCTCCACGTCCGCCCACAGGGGCGAGGCCGGGGTCAGCTGTGCGGCGGCAGCGGCGGCGGCCGACGCCTGGCTGAACGCGTCGTCCGCCATGAACTCGGCCTGCGAGACCTTGGCCGGGACCAGGCCGTTGGCGGCGAGGATCTCCTGGTAGTCGTCCGAGAGGATGATCTCCAGGGCGCTCCGGGCGAGCTCGGGGTTCGGGGCGTTCGCCGGGATGGCGATGTTCGAACCACCGGCGAGCACCGGGGCGTAGGTGCCCTCCTCGGCGCCCGGGATGGCGAACGCGGAGAGCTTGTCCTCGGCGCCGTACGTCTCGAGGCAGCCGGGGACCTCGGCGTCCTCGGCGGCGGCGATCGACCAACGGACCCAGCTCGGGGCGGTGAGGTAGCCGATCTCACCGGCGCAGAACGGGACCTGGGGGTCGGTCTCGTCGGAGTCGGCCGGTGCGTGGTTCGAGTTCAGCATGACGTCCTGCAGCTGCTCGAGGCCGGTGATCGACTCGGGCGAGGAGAATCCGCCGGTCCAGGTGCCCGAGTCGTCGACGGTCGCGATGTCGCCGCCGTTGGCCCACACGAAGACCATCCCGTTGCGCCAGTCCTTGCCCGGTGTGTAGAGCCCGGAGACCTCGTCGCTGGCCAGCGTCTCGATGTTGGCGAGGTACTCGTCCCAGGTCGCCGGCACCTCGACGTCGCCGGTGATCTCCGTCGAGTAGATGCCCACGCGGGCACCGGAGTAGTACGGGGCGGCGTAGAACTGCCCCTCGAACGACCCGGACTCCACGAAGCCGGGGAGCAGGTCGTCGCCGCCCAGCTCCTCGTAGCTGTCGGTGAGGTCGAGGAACGCGCCGGCCGAGGTGAAGGCAGGTGCCTGGGTGTTGCCGATCTCGACGAGGTCGGGGCTGTCCGAGCCGGACAGCGCCGTCGTGTACTTGTCGACGAGGCCGGTCCAGGACTGTTCCTCGATCGTGAGCGTGGAGCCCTCGTTCTCGGCCTCGAACGTGGTCTTGAGGTGCTCGCGCGCCTCTTCCGGTGTGTCGGAGCCGACGAGCCAGACACGGATGTCGCCCGCGGGGGCTTCTTCGGCCGCGGTCTCACCGCTGTCGTCGGCGGGGGTGTCGCCCGACGCGCAGGCGGACAGGGCGAGGGCCAGGGTGACGGTCGTCGCCGCGGCGACGACGTTGCGTGCTCTCTTCACTGGTTCGGTTTCCTTCCAAATTGGGGCGAGGGTCGGCCGGTACCAGATGGCACCAGCCGGGAGGTCGGTCGGGGGGTCGGGTGGCTTGCGGCGGGTCAGGCGGGTCGGTCGGTCAGGAGACGCCCAGCTGGGCGCCGAGGACGAGCACGGCAGCGCCGGCGAGGACGACGTCGTCGTCCAGCGCGGCCATGCGGAGGTCGAGGCCGGCCGCGGTGGCCGGCATGATGCGGGCGACGAGCGTGTCCCGGGCGGCGGTACGCAACGACCCGGCGAGGAGCTCGGGAGGTCCGGAGAGCAGCACCTCGGCGAGGTTCAGCGCACCGACGACCGGCGCGAGGGTCTTGCCGAGAGTGCGGCCGACGTCCGCCAGGACGGCGTCCGCAGCCTCGCGGTCGAGCCCCTCGACGGCACGCCGCAGCGCGGGTGTCGACAGGACGGTCTCCAGGCATCCCCGCCGTCCGCAGGCGCAGGGCTCGCCGTCGTCGACGACGGTGACGTGGCCGAGCTCGCCGGCCGCGTCGGCGGCGCCGTGCACCCGCGCGCCGTCGACCATGACGCCCGCTCCGACACCCTGACCCACGGTCAGGACGAGCATGGAGTCCGCCGCGCCGCCGTAGGTGTACTCGCCGAGCGCCGCGGAGTTCGCGTCGTTGGCCACGTGCACCGGCAGGCCGAGCCGGTCGGTGAGGACGCGGGCGAGGGGCAGGTCCTGCCACTCGACGTTCGGCGCCTCGACGACGCGGCCGGAGTGGTCGACGACGCCGGGCGAGCCGATCCCGACGCCGATCACGGGACGGGTGGCCGCCGCGACGAGCCGCCGGGCGAAGCGTGCGAGCAGCTCGACCAGCTCGTCCCCGCGCCGGTCCCCCACCTCGAGCGACCGCCGGTCGACGGCCTCGCCCGTGAGGGTCAGCACGGCGCCGCGCATCACGGTGTCGTCGGAGAGGTCGACGGCCACGATCTGGTAGGCGTCCGTGCGCATCCCGACGAGGATCGCGGGCTTGCCCACCCGGCGCCCCGGCTGGGTGCCGAGCTCCTCGACGAGGTCCTCCGCGAGGAGCACCCCGACGAGGTCGGAGATGGTCACGCGGGTCAGTCCTGTCGCGCGGGCCAGCCCGGCCCGCGACGTCGGCCCCTCGTGGAAGAGGTGCTGGAGCACGAGCGACCGGTTGTGCGCCCTGGCGTGCTCGGGGAGCACCTTCGAGGTGGCCCGCAGGCCGCCGCCCAGTCCTCGTCGGCTGGTGCGCGTCGTCGTCGTGGTCATGTTTGTTAGTAGAGCGTCTTAACAGACGTGGTGTCCATCACCCGTCGGCGTTCGTTACTTGATCGTTACCCCACGCCGTCACGGCCGTCGGAAACGCAGATCACGGTCTCGCCACGGTCGCATCACGATATCGATCACAGCGCGCGTCCGGGCAGGTCAGCACCCTAGAGTCGAGCCCATGCCCCTGCGACCCCGACCTCGCCGCGCCGTGACCGCTGCCCTCGCCGCGGTCCTCACCCTCGGTCTCGCCGCCTGTACCGGCACCGGGGCGGACGGCGCCGCGGAGTCCGGCGTGGAGGCCTCCACCGCCGAGGACGCGGCCGGCGAGGCGGCGGCCGTGGCCGACGAGACCGCTCCCGCGGACGGGGAGGCCGACACCGTCGTCGACCGCGAGGTCGTGGTGACCGGCTACCTCACGCTGCTCTCCGAGAACCCGGCCACGACGTCGGCCGAGCTGGTCCGCCTCGTGGAGCAGGCCGGCGGGCACGTCGAGGAACGCCACGAGGACCCGGGCGACGACGACTCGGCCGGTTCTGCCGAGCTGACCGTCCGCGTCCCGGCGGACCGGACCTCGAGCGCCGTCGAGGCGCTGCGCGGGCTCGGCACGGTCCAGGACATCGAGATGTCCAGCGAGGACGTGACGAGCCGGGGCCAGGACCTCGACGCCCGCATCTCCGCGCTGACCACGTCCACCGACAGGCTCACCGAGCTCCTCGCCTCGGCGGGATCCACCGCCGACCTGCTCGAGGTCGAGCGCGAGCTGTCCCAGCGCCAGGCCGAGCTGGACTCGCTGGTGGCCCAGCGCGAGGCGCTCAGCGACCTGGTCGCCATGTCCACCCTCCACGTGCGGATCGACGCCCCGGCAGCGCAGCTCGCCGGCCCGCGCGGCGGCTTCTCCGGCGGCCTCGCCACCGGCTGGAACGCCCTGGTCGCCAGCGTGG
Source organism: Isoptericola sp. GX10416 (assembly GCF_056590155.1). Classification (NCBI taxonomy): domain Bacteria; kingdom Bacillati; phylum Actinomycetota; class Actinomycetes; order Micrococcales; family Promicromonosporaceae; genus Isoptericola; species Isoptericola sp. GX10416. Next base: position 93,489 of record NZ_JBWPVO010000007.1, read on the forward strand.
AGACCGTGGTGCTGGTCCTCGGGGTCCTGCTGCCCTGGCTCGTCGTGGCCGCGGCCGGCTACGTCGTGTACCGGCTGGTCCGGCGTCGCCGTGCCGACGTGCCGGGCGGACCCGGCGGCACGTCCGGCGGACCGGGCTCCGGGCCCGACGGCGGCACCGACGGGCCCGGCACGAGCGAGTCGCGGCGCCAGCCCGAGCTCACGCACTGAGCCTCAGGCAGCGGCGGAGGTCACCGCGAAGGCGTCGATCTCGATCAGCATCTCGGGGCGCGGCAGCCCGACCATCACGGTGGTGCGGCTCGGCAGCACGCCGGACGGGCAGTGCTGCGTCACGAAGGCGCCGTACGCCTCGTTCATGGCCGCGAAGTCGTCGCGCGACGTCAGGTAGACGCGCAGCATGACCACGTCGTCGAACGTCGCACCCGACGCCTCGACGATCGCACGCACGTTCTGCAGCGTCCGCGTGGTCTGGGCCGCGACGTCGCCCGGGAACAGGTACTCCCCCGTCGCCGGGTCGACCGGCCCCTGCCCGGACACCTGGACGAACGGCCCGGTACGCACGCCCTGATGGAAGGTGTGCGCCGGTGCGGGGGCGTCGGGCGTGCTGATCGCCGTCTTGGTCGTGGTCATCGATCCTCCGTGAGCTCGAACGTCAGGGTGCCGACGACGTCGTCGCCGTCGGTGAGCAGCCCCGTGCGGTACTTGTCGAACGTGGTGCACGGGTGCGAGATGCCGAACCCGACCACGTCGCCCGGGGCGAGGTCGTCGTCCGGGACGTGCAGGTAGGCGTGCTGGTCGTCGAGCGCGGTCACCCGCGCGTCCAGCGCTCGGGCAGGCCCGAGCCGGCCCGCGGCGTCCGTGCCCCGCGCGACCAGCGGCAGGGGCAGGTCGAGGTCGAACGAGACGTCGCGGCGCCCCATCCCGCACACCGCCAGGCCGGTCTCCGGCGCGGAGAGCACGGACGCCCACACGGTGATGGCTGGGCGCAACGAGGCGACCCCGAGCCGGGTCCACGGGTCGGCGTGCGCGTAGTGCCCGTGGTCGTGGGCGACGTAGGCACCGGAGCGGACCACGACGCGCGCTCCCGGCGCCACGGTCAGCCGGCGCACCACCACGTCCGCGAAGGCGCTGCCCCCGGCCGACAGGACCACCGGGCCGTCGACGAGGTGCGCGACGGCGGCGCCCGCCTCGCGCAGCAGGACGCACCAGCGCGCGACGGCGTCCAGCTCAGGCACCGAGGTCCCCCCGGCGACGGGCCCCTCGTAGCCGCTGACACCCACGAGCCGCAGCCCGGCGCCGGCGACCGCTGCGGCCAGCGCGGCGACGCCCGCGACCGTGCGGACGCCGGTGCGCCCGCCGTCGACCCCCAGCTCGACGAGCACTCCGAGGCGGCGGTGGGTGACGCCGTCGAACGCGTCGGCCAGCACCTCGACGCCACGGGCGGAATCCACGCAGACCCAGACCTCGTCGGCGTCGCCCGCGTCGAGCGCGGCCCGCAGCCGGGTGGCGTCGCGCGGGTCGACGAGCTCGTTGGCCAGGAGCACCCGCCGCGCGGAGCCCCACGCCAGGACCGCGCGGAGCTGGGCGGGCGTCGCGACCGTCGCCGCCCAGGCGCCCGCGGCGCGCTGCCGCTCCCACAGCCCACGGGCCATGTGCGTCTTGACGTGCGGGGCGTGCTCGACGCCGGCCGCCGCCAGCGCCGACGCCACGGTCGCGACGTTGTGCTCGACGGCGGCACGGTCGAGCGTCAGCAGCGGCCAGGACAGGTGCGGGTCGTCGATCCTCATGATGCTGTTCTCCCTCGGGCGGTGGGTCGCAGGCCGCGGCCGGGGCGGGCTCCGGTCAGCTCGCCGCCGGCGAGCACGGGGGTCCCGGCGACGAGCACGTCGTCGATCCCGACGGCGGGCGTGCGGGGGGCGTCGTACGTCGCGCGGTCGGTCACGGCGTCCGGGTCGACGAGCACCAGGTCGGCGACGGCGCCCGGGGCCACGCGCCCGCGGTCGGTCAGCCCGAACCTCCGCGCGGCGCGGGCCGCGAGGTGCTGGGCGGCGTCGTGCCAGGTCCAGTCGCCGGTGGCCCGTACCTGCTCGGCGAGGAAGCGGGCGAACGCGCCCCAGCCCCGCGGGTGCGGCCGTCCTTCGTCCGCGTGCCCGCCGACGGGCTGGTAGACGGCGTCCGAGCCGGCGAGGTGGGCGGGGTGGGCGGCCAGCGCGCGCACCGACTCCGCGGTCCCGGTCGGCGGCTGGGCGAACACGCAGCTCGCTCGCAGCCGTGAGGCGCGCAGCACCCGCAGGGCCGCCTCCGACGGCGGCACCCGCCAGCGCGCGGCCACGTCCACCAGAGCGTGCCCCGCCACGTCCCCCTCGCCCGGGTCGAGGCCGGGCACCCAGGCGAGGGTGACGCGCGGCCACAGCTCGTCCAGGTCCGCGAGGTGCGCGCGCAGCCGGACGCCGTGCTCCGGGTCGTCGATCGCGGCGAGGGTGGCGTCCGGGTCGGCGAGCGGCAGCCACGTGGGCAGTGCCACCATCGCGAGGATCGAGCAGCCCCGCAGGTACGGGTAGGAGTCGAAGGTGACGTCGAGGCCGTCCGCACGGGCCTCGTCGAGCAGCGCGGCGATCGGTCCGGCGGGGCCGTGCAGGTGCGAGACGTGGGTGGCGGCGCCGGTCGCGGCGGCGAGGCGGAACAGCTCGGTGAGCGCCGGACCGGCCTGGTCCTCGTAGCCGCGCATGTGGGAGACGTGCGGCAGCCCGTGCTCGGCGGCCACGGCGACGAGCGCGACGAGCTCGGCTTCCTGCGCCCACGCCGCCGGGACGTACTCCAGCCCCGTGGACAGCCCTACCGCCCCGTCGGCGAAACCCCGGCGGGCCAGGGCGACCATCTCGGCGGTCTCGGCCGCGGTCGCCGCCCGCTGCGCCGTGCCCATCACGGTCCGGCGCAGCGTGCCGTGCGGCACCAGCGCCGAGACGTTGACCGGGGTGGCGCCGTCGTAGGTGGCCAGCAGCTCCGCCACGGTGCCGCCGTCGAACCTCGGGTGCGCCCCGTCGATCCCGGCGAAGTACCGGGCGGCCCACGCGGCGCCGTCAGCCGACGACGGCGCGTACCCCACGCCGTCGGACCCGGTGACGATCGACGTGACGCCCTGCCGCAGCAGCGCGTGCTGGACGGCGGGGTCGTGCACCGCGCTGCCGCCGTGGACGTGCGCGTCGACGAATCCGGGCAGCGCGAGCCGGCCACCGCCGTCGAGCACCCGACCGGGACGGCGCGTGGTCGAAGGCTCGACCGACCGCACCGTGCCGCCGTCCAGCAGCACGTCGTGCGGTGCGGAGAGGCTCCCGTCCGGGCGGGGCAGCACCACGCCGCTGACGACGTCGACGGGCCGGTGACTCATGCGGGGGCTTCCGGCTCGGCGCCGTCGCGGCCGGCGACCCAGCCGCCCGCGCCCTCCCACCCGGCGGCCGCCCGCTCGGCCGCGAGGTCGCGCGGATAGCCCGCGACGCCCGGCCGCGTCTGCCACGGGAGCGGACCTCCCGGCGGGCGGAACTCCACGCCCGCCGCGGCGAGCCGCGGCAGGTGCGCGCTCTCGAGCCGTTCGAGGAACGCGTTGCCGGCCGGGCCGCCCACGTGCCGCGGCGCGGGGTCGGTGGTCCACACCGCCTCCGCGAAGGCCGCCAGCCGAGGGAAGGCCGCGTAGTCGATGCGCCGCGCCGAGTCGAGGTGCTCGGTCCACACCTGGGCCTGTGCGCCCAGGAGGGCACCGGGCAGCTCGGTGGGCAGGTCGGGCCGGGCGTCCCGTACGGCGGGCGGCAGCGGGTCGAACGCATAGACGTCCGCCGTGGTCCGGACGAACCCCACCGGGACGGGCTCGTCCGGACCGTCGGCGGCACGGTGGTCCAGGTAGACCTCCTGCTCGGGCGCCATGACGACGTCGTGCCCGGCAGCCATCGCGTCGAGTGCCACCGCGTGCCCGCGCCAGCACAGGACCACGGCGTCACGCGGCAGGTCGGGGCCGAACGCCTCGTCCCACACCACCGCCCGGCGCCCCCTGGCCCGCAGGTGGTCGGCGAGGCGGGCGACGAACCAGCCGTGCAGGCGGGCGACGTCCGGGGTGCCGTCGTCGGCGACGAGACCCAGCCCGGCGGCGCGGTCGACGACGTCGGGCCGTTCGCTCCACGCGGTGGTCGGCACCTCGTCGCCGCCGAGGGACACGAACGGTGCGTCGAAGACGCGGCACACCTCGTCGAGCACGTCCCGGAAGAACTCCAGCGTCGCCTCGGAGGGGTCGAGCACGTCGTCGCTGATCCCCCAGGTGGTCGAGACCTCGTGCGTGCCGGAGCGGGCGGCGAGCTCCGGGTAGGCCGCGAGCACGGCGCGCACGTGCCCCGGCACGTCGATCTCGGGGACCACCATGACACCGCGCTCGCGGGCGTAGCCGACGATCTCGCGCAGGTCGTCGGCGGTGTAGTACCCGCCGTGCGGGCGGCCGTCCGCGGTGCCGGTACGCCACGTGCCGACGGTGGACTCGCGGCGCCACGCGCCGACCTCGGTGAGTCGCGGGTACCGGTCGATCTCGATGCGCCAGCCCTGGTCGTCGGAGAGGTGGAGCTGGAGCACGTTCAGATGGTGCGCTGCGGCCTGGTCGACGAACCGCAGCACGTCGGCCTTCGGCAGGAAGTGCCGGGCGACGTCGAGCAGCACCCCGCGCCAGTGGTGGCGCGGCGCGTCCTGGAGGCGCACCGCCGGCAGCACGAACGGCGCCCCGGCCGACCGCCGGAACGCCTGGACACCGGCAAGCTGGCGCAGCGTCTGCGCGGCGGCGAACGCACCGGGCAGGTCGGCGGCGGTCACGTGCACGACGGCGTCGCTCACGTCGAGCGCGTAGGCACCGGCAGCGAGGGTTTCGTCGAGCACGAAGCGGACGGTTGCGACCGTGGCGCCGTCCTCGACCTCGTCCATGAGCGTCGCCGGGACGAGGTCGAGGCCGAAGCTCTCCTCGGTGACCCGGCGCCACCACCGTGCCGCCGGGGCGAGTGCTGGATGGGAAGCCACGCGGGAGCCGTCCGCCGGCGTGAGCTCGCCGGGGCGCGGCTCGGCCGAGGCGGGGCAGGGAACAGTAGGGACCGTCGTCGGCGGTGTGTCGTGCGGCACACCGTCACCCTAACGAATTGGGTAGCACTCCTGACAATCAGGGCTGACCGTTCGTGTCCTCGGGCGGCGCTTCCTCGACGGGTACCAGCGGTTCCTCGTCGGCACCGCGGTTGCGGCCCCGGCCCGCGACCTTCGGCCGGCCACGGGACTCAGCACGGTCGCGCTTGGCCAGGACGCCCGCGAACTGCGCCTCGATCGCCGCGCGGCGCTCCGAGGACAGGGACTTGATCATGGCGACCATCATGAGGAACACGAGGACGAAGATGGGCAGACCGATCACGGTGATGACCTGTTGGAGGGCCTCGAGGCCCTTCGCACCGGTGACTCCGCCGAGGATGATCAGCGAGGCGGCCAGCGCACCCTCGCTCACGCCCCAGAAGACGCGCTGACGCGTGGGGCCGGCGTCCGGGGTCCCCGCACAGAGCATGTCGACCACCAGGGACGCCGAGTCCGAGGAGGTGGCGAAGAACAGGGCGACCACCACCACGGCGATCCCTGAGATCAGCGTCGCAGCGGGAAACTGTTCGAAGAACGTGAACATCGCCAGGGCCACGTCCTCCGAGACCGCCTCGGAGATCACCCCGCCCGACCCGCCGATGCCGTCGATCTCCATCGCCGACCAGCCGAAGACGACGAACCACACCACCGTGAAGAGCGTCGGCGCGAGCAGCACGCCACCGACGAACTGACGGATGGTCCGCCCCTTCGAGATCCGCGCGAGGAACACGCCCATGAACGGCGCCCAGGTCACCGTCCAGGCCCAGTAGAAGACCGTCCAGTCGCCCTGCCAGCCCCAGCCGCCGTCCTTGGTGAACGGCGACATCGCGTCGTTCCAGAACGCCAGCCCTGTCAGGTCCTGCAGGTAGACGCCGATGCTCTGCGGGATCTGGCGCAGCAGGAACACGGTGTCACCGCTGATGAGGATGAAGATCATCAGTCCGACGGCCATGAGGATGTTGATGTTCGACAGGCGCTTCACGCCCTTGTCGAGCCCTGCGACGATAGAGATCACGGCCACCGCGGTGAGCACCGTGATGATGCCCACCTGGAGAAGGGTGCTGTTCTCGATGTTCGGCAGCAGGTGGTTGATGCCGGCGCCGATCTGCGAGGTACCCAGGCCCAGCGACACCGCCAGACCGAACAGCGTGCCGAGCACCGCGAAGATGTCGATCGTCCGGCCGATCGGTCCGTGGATCCGCTCCTTGAGGAACGGGTAGAACACCGAGCTGACACGCAGCGGGAGGTCGTACCGGTAGACGAAGTAGCCGAACGCGAGGCCCGGCAGCGTGAAGATGGTCCAGGTGTGCAGTCCCAGGTCGTACAACGAGACCGACATCGCGTCCTCGGCCGCCTCCGCCGAGTACGGCTCCACCCCCGCGAACGGAGGCGTACCGAAGTGGGAGATCGGTTCGGCGACGCCCCAGAACATCAGCACCGTGCCGATCCCGCCGGCGAACAGCATCGCGAACCACGACAGGTTCCCGTACTCCGGCCGGGCGTCGTCCGGCCCGAGCCGCAGGTGACCGTAGCGGCTCAGCGCGACCCAGGCCAGGAACAGCAGCCAGACCGTCACGCCGAGGATGAAGAACCAGCCCAGGTTGGTGACGATCCACTCGCGCGCGCTCCCGAACGCCGACCCGATCGGCGCGGGGAAGATCATCAGCACGACGAGGAACAGCACCATCAGTGCGGCCGAGACGAAGAAGATGATCGGATCGGTCCGCAGACCCAGCCGCCTCGCGACGACGTCGAGCTTTCCCTCGGCCATGGCTACCACTCCCCTGTGACGATCATCACGTCCCACCCTGAAGGTGGTGGAGTCGATAGTCCAGCACCGGGCCGCTCCCCGCGCGTCGTGAGGCGCCGGACGCGGTCTGTCGGCGCGCCGCGGCCTCAGCCGCGCGAGGCCTTCCTGGTCCGGCTCGTCGCGCTGGCGGCCGCCGGGTCCTCCGGCCACGGGTGCTTGGGATACCGCCCGCGCAGCTCGGCCCGGACCTGCGGATACCCCGTGCGCCAGAACCCGGCGAGATCGGCGGTCACGGCGGCCGGCCGACGAGCCGGCGAGAGCAGCTCCAGGACCAGCGCCACACGGCCCCCGGCCAGGGCGGGGGCGCCCTGCCAGCCGAACACCTCCTGGATCCGGACGGCCAGGACAGGACGGTCCGGGTCGGAGTAGTCGACACGCAGGGCCGAGCCGGTGGGGACGACGACGCGCTCGGGGGCGAGCACGTCGAGCCGGGCGGCCTCGGGCCACGGGAGCAGCCGGCGCAGCGCCGTCGTCGTGTCCAGGCGGCGCAGGTCCCGGGCCGTCCTCACCCGGTCGAGGTCCGGCCCGAGCCACTCGGGCACACGATCCTCCAGCGCCGCGTCGGAGACGTCCGGCCACGGTTCGCCGAGTGCCGCGTGCAGGAACGCCAGCCGACGCCGCAGCGAGATGGCTGCCGGAGGCCACGGCACCAGGTCGAGCCCTTCCGTGCGCAGGCCCTGCTGCACCGCTGTGGCGACCAGATCCGCCGGAGGGTGGGTCAGGGGCTCCGCGGACAGCTCGATCGCCCCGAGTCGCGCCACGCGGCGTGACACCAGCCGGCCGTCCCGCCACGCGACGTCGTCCACCGTGCCCAGCAGCCCGGCAGCCGCGTCGCTGGCGGTGGCCTCGTCGATCGGCACCGCCGACCGGACGAGGGCGTCGGGCTGCCCGGGTGACCGGGTCGCCTCCGCGACGGCGAGCCACTCGCTGCCGGCCAGGGCGCCCCCGGACAGGCGCGCGCCCGCTCCCCCGGCCATGAGGTACCGGTCGGACCCGGGCCGCCTGCGGGCGATGCGGTCGGGATGGGCCAAGGCCGTCACGGTCCCGACAGCGAGGTCCAGACTCATCCCCGGCACACCGGACACCTTCCCGGCCCGGCCGACGCGCGAACCTCGGCCCGGTCGCGAGGCGATCCGCTCCCAGCGGTCCGCCTCGCGCCTCCACGAGCCGCCTCGCCCCGGTGCGGAGCGCAGGCGGCGCAGCGCCGCCGTCAGGTCGACGTCGCTCGGGCCGCCGTCGGCAGCGAGCAGGGCGACCGTCTCCGCCGCGACGCGGGGGCCGACCACCGCCGCGCCGTCGAGCAGCGCCCGTGCCAGCCGAGGGTCCATACCGACCGCAGCGATCTCCCGCCCGCGCGCGGTGACGGAGCCGTCGGACGTCACGGCGCCGAGCTCGGCGAGGACGGCGTGAGCGGCCTCCGCGGCAGCGGGCGGTGGCGCGTCCAGCAGTGCGAGCCCTCGCCCGCCCGGTGCACCCCACACGGCGAGCTCGAGCATCGGGCCGGTCAGGTCCGCGGTGAGGATCTCGGGTCGGGGGTGGCGCACCATCTGGGCGTGCTCACCCTCGGACCAGCACCGGTACACCGCCCCGGGGCCCTGGCGCCCGGCCCGTCCGGCGCGCTGCTCGGCGGCGGCCCGGCTCACGCTGACGGTGACGAGCCCGGCCAGACCACGGTGGTGGTCGGTGCGAGGCTCGCGGGCGAGTCCGGCGTCCACCACGACCCGGACGCCCGGGACGGTGAGCGAGGACTCCGCCACCGCCGTGGAGACGACGACGCGCCGCCGGGACGTCGCCTGCAGCGCACGGTCCTGCTCCCGTCCCGGCAGCCGGCCGTGGAGCGGCAGCACGTCGGCATCAGGCCACGCCGCGCGGGCGCGCCGCACCACGTCGTCGACCTCCCGCGCACCGGGAAGGAAGACCAGGACGTCACCGGTCTGCTCCCGCAGAGCCCGTCCCAGGACGTCGGTGACATGGCCGAGGAACTCGCGACCGGTACCCGCCGGTGTCAACCGCGGTGCCGAGCGCGGCGTCGGGCACCACACGGTCGAGACCGGGTGGAGAGCCCCGGACACCGTCACGACCGATGTGCCGGCCCCGAGCAGGTCCGCGACCCGGCCCGCCTCGACCGTGGCCGACATGGCCACGACGGCGAGGTCGTCGCGCAGCGCCGCACGGACCTCGACCAGCATGGCGAGCAGGAGGTCGGCATCGACCTGTCGCTCATGGATCTCGTCGAGCACGACGGCGCTCACGCCCGGGAGCTCCGGGTCGTGCTGCAGGCGGCGCAGCAGGGTGCCGGCGGTCACGAACTCCACGAGGGTCTCGGGACCGGTCTGCCGATCCCCACGCACCGAGAAGCCGGCCGTGCGGCCCACCGGCTCGCCGAGGAGGTCGGCAAGCCGGCGAGCGCCGGCGCGGGCGGCGATCCGACGCGGCTGCGTGACGACGACACGGCCGCCCAGGGCGACGGCGAGCGCGGGTGGGACCAGGGTGGTCTTCCCGCTTCCCGGCGGGGACTGCAGCACCGCAGACCCGGAGGCCCGCACCGCCGCGTCCAGCTCGCCGAGCCCGTCGACGACCGGCAGCGTCGGTGGGGCGGCGAGGAGGTCGACGAGTGCGGACACGGACATGCGCACCAGTGTGACGCGCCCGGCGCACGCGGCTCGACCGGGTCCACGGATCGCCCTCGCCGCCCGGGCTCGGAAGACAGCCGTGCCCGAAACACCACAAGGCCCGGACTCCTGCCGGCGAGTTCGCTGGCAAGTGTCCGAGCCTTGTGCACGGGGTGGAGCTGCCGGGAATCGAACCCGGGTCCGGTGACGCTGTTCCAGGACTTCTCCGGGCGCAGTCTGCTGTGATTTTCTCGGCCCCCACACTCACGCAGACAAGGTGTGGACGGGCCCAGTCGTCGAGAAGTCCCCGCAGCCCCGACGACGAGGACTGCGAGCAGTGGCTCTCTAGATGACGTGAGCTACCGGGCCGAGAGCAATCCCGGGCTCACGGACTTCGAGGCTCGCTCAGGCGGCGAGGGCGAAGTCGGTGCGCTTGTTATCGGCACCTATAGGTTTGCAGGCATCGTTCACGAGATGAGCCTGCCTCCTCGGCCCGCTTCTCCTGGAATCACGACCACCGTCGAAACCGATCAGCCCCTGTGGTGTTGTCAAAGCCCGCACCCCCACCTGCCCCGACGTGCTGGGACGTGGTGGTCCGGGTGCGACCAGTCTAGATCATCAACCGGGCGGGCCGCGGGTTTATTTCGGTGGCCGGCCCGGTCGGGTGGGAGCCGTCAGCTCAGGAGCTCCTTCTGGCGCATCGCCCGCTGCGCCTCGCGCACGTCCTGCTTCTCACGCAGGCTCTGCCGCTTGTCGTACTCCTTCTTGCCTCGGGCCAGGGCGATCTCCACCTTGGCCCGGCCGTCCAGGAAGTACAGCCGCAGCGGCACGATCGTGTGCCCCTTCTCCCGCGACTTCACGCCCAGGCGGTCGATCTCGTCGCGGTGGAGCAGGAGCTTGCGCTTGCGGCGCGGCGTGTGGTTGTTCCACGTCCCTTGGAAGTACTCCGGGATGTGGACGTTCTCCAGCCACGCCTCGCCATGATCGATCGCGACGTAACCGTCCAGCAGCGACGCGCGCCCCATGCGCAGCGCCTTGACCTCGGTCCCCGACAGGACGATGCCGGCCTCGAAGACGTCCTCGATCGTGTAGTCGTGGCGCGCCTTCTTGTTGTTCGCCACGACCTGGCGGGGGTCGTCCGACTTCTTCTTCTTGGCGCCCTTGGCCTTGGTGGACACGGCTCCTCCTCCCTGGTCGTGGTACCGCAGCGTCTCAGGATACGCGGCCGACGGCGGGGGTCCAGGTGTTTCCGCGCTCGGCGATCAGGGGGGTGGCGCGCGCCGGTCAGTTCAGCCAGCCGCCCATCGGGTCCACCGTGCCGCCGTTGACGTACACCTCGAAGTGGAGGTGGCACGCCGTCGAGCTCCCGGAGGTACCCGAGTAGCCGATGATCTCGCCCTTGCTGACCTTCTCCCCCACGCCGACGACGTCGCGCGACAGGTGCAGGTAACGGCTCATGACGTTGTCGCCCTTGTGCCGGCCGTGGTTGATGAGCACGTTGTTGCCCGGGCCGCTGCCGTAGTACGCCTGCTCGACGTACCCGCTCTGGGCGGAGTAGATCGGGGTGCCGCAGTAGGAGCGGATGTCCGTCCCGGCGTGCAGCCGCCACGCGTTGTAGATCGGGTGGAAGCGCTGACCGTACGAGCTGGTCACCACGTGGTAGTTCGTCGGCCACCCCAGGAACGGGCCGGAGGACCCGCCACCGCCGGAGCTGGACCCGCCTCCGCCTCCACCGCCGCCGGAGTTCGATCCGCCGCCACCGCCGGAGTTCGATCCGCCGCCACCGCCGTTGCCCTTGTTGGCCTTGCGGTCGGCCTCGCGCTGCTTGCGCTCCTCGGCCTCACGCCGCTTGCGCTCCTCCTCGAGACGGCGGTCCCGCTCCTCCTGCTTGACGATGATCTGCTGGATCTCGTCCTTGAGGGCCGCGCGCTGCGCCTCGTTCTCCTCGAGCTCGGCGACGGTCTCGTCGCGCCGCTCCTCGATGGTCGCCTTGAGCTGCTTCTGCTCCTCGATGAGCTGCTCCACCTCGGCCTTGCGCTCCGCCGCGTCCCGCTCCGCCTTCTCGGCGACGAGGACGTTCGCGTCCGCCTCCGCCTTGAGCTCGGTGATGGTCTCGCGGATCGCGGCGAGGCGCGCCTCCTGGTTGCGCGCCACCGTCTCCGCCTCCTGCAGCTCGGCGACGGCGCGGGACTGGCTGCGCGCGGCCGACGAGTTGACGGCCACGTCCTCGAGGAACTCCCGCGTGGACTGGGCGCCCGTCACGAGCCCCAGCGTGCTGACGTCGTCACCTCGGCGGTATGCCTCCCGAGCCATGGCCACGACGTCGGTGCGGGCCTCCTCGGCCTTGCCCTCCCCGGCCGCGATCTCCTCGGAGATCCGGGCCTCCTCGTCCTCGGCGTCGGCGAGGCGCTGGGCGAGCACCTCCGCCTTGCGTCGCGCCTCGGCGAGCGTGGCCTGGGCCTCGGCCAGCTCCGCCTGGGCGACGGGCAGGCGTGCCTCGACGGTGTTGAGGTCGAGCACGGCCTGGGCGAACTCGGCGTTCGTGTCCTCGAGAGCGACCTCGAGCTCTTCGCGCTCAGCGTCCTTCTCGGCCTTCTCCCGCTCGGCGGCGGCTCGCTGGTCGTCGATCTCGTCGGAGAGCGCGGGCGCGGACGGCCCGAGCACGAGCAGGCCGACGACGGCGGCACCGACGATCCGGCGCAGGCGGGAGGCGGGACGGCGGGTCACGGGATCACACCCTCGTGTATCGGTGCAGAGTGACGACGGAGGACACCACGGCGAGCGCGACGGCGACACCGAGGAGCAACGGTGCGATGGCGAGCACGTCGGCGGTCGTGACGTAGTTGACCCAGTCGACGGACTGGGCGAGCCAGTCGACCACCAGGTACTGCACGGCGAGCCAGAGCCCGCCCACGGCGAGCACGGCGCCGACCAGCGCGGCGATGGCGCCCTCCAGCATGAAGGGGAGCTGGACGAACAGGTTCGATGCACCCACGAGTCGCATGATGCCTGTTTCTCGCCGTCTCGACACGGCGGAGAGCCGGATCGTGGTGGTGATCAGCAGTGCTGCGGCCAGGAGCATGACGGCGGCGAGGCCGACGGCGACGAGGGACGCGCGGTTCAGCGCGAGGAAGAGTGGTTCGAACGCGGCGCGCTGGTCCTCGATCACCTCGACGCCGTCACGGCCGCTGAGGACCTCGTCGACCACCTGGTACTGCTCGGGGTCGGCGAGCTGGAGCCGGTAGGACGCCTGCATGTCGTCCTCGGTGAGCTGCGTGCCCTGGTAGCCGTCCGGGTAGCGGGCCTCGAACGCCTCGAACGCCTCCGCCTTCGACTCGAAGTACGTCGTCGCGACCACGTCGCCGAGCTCGGTGTCGATGGCCCGTTCGATGGTGGCGATCTGCTCCTCGGTGGCCTCGCCCTCCGCGCACGTCGGCTCCGTGGACCCCTCGGGACACAGGAAGACGGACACCTCGACGAGGTCGTACCAGTCGCCCTTCAGCTTGGTGACCTGCGCCTGCAGGAGCGCTGCGGCGCCCACGAACGTGAGGGAGACGAACGTGACGAGGATGACGGAGATCACCATCGTGGCGTTGCGCCGCAGACCCTGGAGGACCTCGACGAGGATGAACTGCAGCCGCACCGCTCAGGCCTCCTCGTGCCCGGTACCGGCCCAGGACATCGCACGACGGGACCGGCGCGACGGGAGCTCGGAGGTGTCGGGCTCCCCGGTGCCGTCCTCGGGCGGTGCCTTCTGCGAGCCGTCGTGCTCGAACGCGCCCTGCTCGACGGCGGCCTCTGCCGCCTCCTCGGCGGCCACGTCGCCCGGCTCGGGCTGGACGACGATCCGTGGCGTGGCGCCGCGGCGCGGGACGCCGCGGCCGGGGGCGTCCAGCACGGGAGCCGGGCCGACCAGCGGGAGGATGTCCTCCCGCCGGCCGTACTGGGCGTCGGCCTCGTCACGCACCACGCTCCCGGTGGAGAGCTCGACCACGCGGCGGCGCATCTCGTTGACGATCTCGTCGTCGTGCGTCGCCATGACCACGGTGGTGCCGGTGCTGTTGATCCGGTCCAGGAGGCGCATGATGCCCAGCGACGTCGTCGGGTCGAGGTTCCCCGTGGGTTCGTCGGCGAGCAGGATCTGCGGTCGGTTGACGAAGGCTCGCGCGATCGCGACCCGCTGCTGCTCGCCGCCCGAGAGCTCGTGGGGGCGGCGCTTCTCCTTGCCGTCCAGGCCGACCCACTCCAGCACCTCCGGCACGGTGGTGCTGATGGTGTGCCGCGGGCGCCCGATCACCTGCAGCGCGAAGGCCACGTTCTCGTAGACGTTCTTGTTGGGCAGGAGCCGGAAGTCCTGGAAGACCATCCCGATGCCGCGCCGCAGCGAGGGCACCTTCCAGCCGGACAGCCGGGTGAGGTCGCGGCCGGCCACGTAGACCCGCCCGCCGGTGGGCCGCTCCTCGCGCAGCACCAGCCGCAGGAACGTCGACTTGCCGGAGCCGGAAGCGCCCACGAGAAAGACGAACTCACCACGCTCGACGTCGACGGAGACCTCGTCGAGCGCCGGCCTCGCCCCCCTGGCGTAGACCTTCGAGACGTTCTCGAACCTGATCACTGCGTGCCCCTCCCCCCGGCGGGCACCACTCGACTCGGGTGCTCGCCTGGTTGAGAGTCGCACGACGGCGCTGCCCGCCCGACGGAGGACACGCCGGTAGGTCGAGGGTCGAGTTGTTGCTTGGCGCAACAACGGACAAACCGCGGAAATCCGCCAAACGCCGAGGTAGTACCCATTCCGCCGAGGGAGAGCGGCGCCCCGCGAGGTAGTACCGGATCGGCCGAGGTAGTACGCGACGCCGCGAGGTAGTGGGCGCGGTCGCGCTCAGGTCAGCTCTCGCCACCCGAGCGACGCCAGCGGATGCCGGCCTCGATGAACTCGTCGATCGCGCCGTCGAACACGTTCTGCGTGTTGCCGGACTCGTGCTCGGTGCGCAGGTCCTTGACCATCTGGTACGGGTGCAGCACGTAGGACCGCATCTGGTCGCCCCAGGACGCCTTGATGTCCCCGGCCATCTCCTTCTTCTTCGCGGCCTCCTCCGCCTGGCGGATCAGCAGCAGGCGCGACTGCATGACGCGCAGCGCGGCGGCGCGGTTCTGGATCTGCGACTTCTCGTTCTGCATCGACACGACGGTCCCCGTGGGGATGTGCGTCATGCGCACGGCCGAGTCCGTGGTGTTCACCGACTGGCCGCCCGGGCCCGAGGAGCGGAAGACGTCGATCTTGAGCTCGTTCTCCGGGATCTCGATCGAGTCGGTCTGCTCGATGAGCGGGATCACCTCGACCGCGGCGAACGACGTCTGCCGGCGGCCCTGGTTGTCGAACGGCGAGATGCGGACCAGGCGGTGCGTGCCGGCCTCGACCGACAGGTGACCGAACGCGTACGGCGTGTCGACCTCGAACGTCGCCGACTTCAGCCCGGCCTCCTCCGCGTAGGAGGTGTCCATGACCTTGGTGGGGTAGCCGTGGCGCTCGGCCCAGCGCAGGTACATGCGCATGAGCATCTCGGCGAAGTCCGCCGCATCGACGCCACCGGCACCGGCACGGATCGTCACGACGGCGGCACGGGCGTCGTACTCACCGTTGAGCAGCGTGCGGACCTCGAGCGACCGCAGGTCCTTGCGGATCGCCTCGACCTCGGCCTGTGCCTCGTCGAGGGAGTCGGCGTCCTCCATCTCGTTGCCGAGCTCGACGAGCGTCTCGACGTCGTCGATCCGGCTGCCGAGCCGCTTCACCCGCTCGAGCTCGCTCTGCGCGTGGGACAGGGCTGACGTGACCTTCTGCGCGTTGTCCTGGTCGTCCCACAGGTCCGGCGAGGCCGCCTGGTCGGACAGCATCTCGATCCGCTCCTGCAGCTCAGCGGGGTCGCTCACCGACTCGATGGTCTTGAGGGTGGAGCGGAGCGCCTTGATCTCGGCGGGAAAGTCGATGGTGGCCACGATGTTCAAGCCTACCTGCCGCTCAGGAGGCTCCCGGCAGGGTCCGTCCGAACATCGCGGCCGTCGCCCGGGCGCTCGGCTCTCCCGCGTCGACGTCGGCGCCGGCGTCGATCAGGGCCTCGATGACGGCGGGTTCGCCCTTGAAGACGGCCCCGGCCAGCGGCGACTGACCACGATCGTTCAAGCGGTTCACGTCGGCACCGCGCTCCGCCAGCCCGCGCACCAGCTCCGCGTGCCCGTGGTACGCGGCGAGCATGAGCAGCGTGTTGCCCTGGGCGTCGGCATGATCGGCCGGGACGCCGGCGTCGACGAACTCGAGCAGCAGGCTCTCACCGGCACGGGCGAGGTCGAACATCTGGTCCAGGTCGACGGGAAGCTTGTCGTTCATGGGCGCCAGTATGGCGTCTGCACGATGGCGCGACTCATCCGGCACTTCGCCGACCGGTGGGGAGTAGCCCGGGCGGGGTGACGGACTGGATGTAGGAGTCGAGGTCCCCGATGATCAGAAGCGCCAACCACTGATCGCTCTCGAGGACCTCGACCTTGTCCAACGCTACGGGGTGCGCTGGCCAGAGTGGTGTAGCGCGGTCGCTGGGGTCGTCTTCGACGAGACTTAGAGCGGCCACCGCGTAAGCGAACCCTTCACAGCACTCACGATGAGCGAGTCTCGGACATAGTGGTCGAGCAGTCCTCCGCGAGGGCCTCGCCAAGCAGGCCAGTAGGGTCGACAAACACGCTGCCGATCCGTCGGCTCGGGCTGGCGGTCGGCGAGTTCGCGGACATCGTGACGGTGTACGTGGACCACGAGTCGTTCACGGTCACCACCGACCCGCAGCGGTACACCCGACTCACCACCGACCGGTACCTGTACGAGTCCCGCGACGGCGACTTCCGGCGTGAGATCACCGTGGACGGCGACGGGCTCGTCGTCGACTATCCGGGCCTGTTCGAGCGCGCATCGCGAAGTGGCTGACGCGCACGCCGCCGACAGGCGCAGGCGCTCGTCCCGGCGCTGCGAGGGCATGTCCGAGGAGCGGCAAGCCGCACGGGTGGCGCGCTTGCCCGCTGATTATCCGGAGGGATACCGTATCCATATGGATACTCTCACCGCTGGTCGCCTGGTGCGCGAGGCGCGCTCACGCGCTGGCGTCAGTGCGCGGGAACTCGCCGAGCGAGCTGCGACGTCGCGGACCGCCATCTCGGCATATGAGAACGACCGCAAGATACCGACGGCCGACACACTGCTTCGGCTTCTGCGTGCGGCCGGAACGGATGTCGCGCTTGCGGACACGGCCCCGACATTCAGGCGCCACGACATCGGTCGCGGCCGCTACGTGTGGGTACCCGACCGTCTTCCCCGCCTCGATACGGCGGAAGCACTGCGCACCGTCAAGATCCCACGCCGCATCTTCTGGTCGTCCCACCGCGACTCCTTCGACCTGTCCGTCCCGGACGACCGTGCCGAGGTCTACGCGGCGGTGCTCAGCGAGGGTGAACCGGCAGACATCCTCCGGCTCGTTGACGGCTTGCTCCTCTCCGAGATGTGGGATCGCATGTGGTTGCCACCGGCGGTCCGCAAGGCTTGGCAGCCACTGGTGGACGCCGCGCGGACGATTCCCGCATGACCGGACAGCCCGATCCGCAGGCGAAGGACGAGGTCCTCACGACCACCGAGACGCACGAAACCCTGTCGCAGGCACACGTCGCCGTGGCGACTGCATTCTTCGACCTGGCGTCCTCGCGAGGCTTCATGGTCGTCGGTGGCTCGGCGCTGATCGCCAGAGGTGACGTCTCTCGGACGACGGATGACCTCGACCTCTTCACCGCGCCCGGCGCGGGTAGCATCGAAGAAGCAAGTCGAGAGCTCATCGCGACCGCGACCGCCCACGGCTGGGTGGCCGAGACCGTGCGTTCGAGCCCGACGTTCGTGCGACTCTTGCTGACCGTCGGCGGCGACGAACTCGTTGTCGATCTGGCCGTCGATGCGCCGCCTCTGACCGTTCCGACGCTGACCGTCCTCGGTCCCACCATCACGGTGGAAGAGAGTGCAGGGCAGAAGATGCTCGCACTGTTCGGCCGGGCTGCCCCGCGCGACTTCGTCGACGTCTACGCGCTCGCAGCGTGTTTCACGCGGGACGACCTCATCGGTCTCGCTCGAGAGCGTGCCCCCGGCTTCGATACCAGTGTGCTGCGCGAGATGTTCGGAGAGCTCGACCGGCTGGGCGATAGTCGACTGCCCTTGCGCGCCGATCACGTCAGCAAGCTCCGCACGTTCTTCGGTGATTGGCGACAGGAGCTGGCCACCTGAGGCTACTCGCGCACCCGAATGCCGACGACGTGCCGGTGGCGGCTCTGGTCGACTATCCGGCTCGCGCGGCCGCCGTCGCGGTCACCGTGATGCCGCCACCGAACGAATCAGTGAACCACCGGATCAGCGGCGGATGAGACCTCGCCACCAGGCTCACACGCGCGCCACGTCCGTCCGGGCTGACCGCCTCGACGACCTGGACGTCCCGCAGACCGGGCGACGTCGAAGCCGGCTGACGCGCGAGGTGCTCCCCCACCGCGCGCCGGACGTCGCCGTCGGACAACGTCAGTGTGCCGGCTGCCCCGGGCTTGCCCACGTTCTCGAGGTCGTAGTAGGTGGCCTCGCGCATCGAGTCGGCACCGGCGACGGCCAGGGAGTCGGCGAGGTCGAACAGGTGCTTGCGGTCGAGGTGCACCGACGCCGCGGAAGCCACCATCCCGACCAGCATCAGCCCGACGGCGACGAACCCTGCCGTGAGCAGCATGATGCGCCCATCCTCCCGCGCCCCGGTCATGGCCGCACCGCCACATGCTCCTCGACGGGCGCCACGTGAGCCGCCTCGACCGGGACCGCCAGCGGCACCCATCCGCGCAGCCCGGCGGGCACGAGGGGCAACGGGACCTCGTAGCGCACGGAGACGCCGATCGTCGCGCCCGGCGTCAGGCACGGGTCGGCGGAGCACTCCACCGTCAGCAGCTCCGCGCCGTCCACGTCGAAGCCCTGATCGCCCAGCGCGAGGCGGGTCGCGGCCGCCGCTCGCGCCGTGCCCTCGGACGACGAGTCGGCGGTGACCACCGCCCTCGACGCCTCACGAGCCGCACCCTCGACCGCGAACGCCGCGGCATGCACCTGGGCCAGGGCCACGACGAGGTAGACCAGCGGCACCAGGAGGAGCACGCTGACGCCCAGGAACTCCACCACGGCTGCACCAGACTCAGGGTCGCGTCGCTCGGTCATGCCGCCTCCTCCAGGGCATGGCCGGAGACGGTCATCGCCCCCGACGGTCCCAGCACCCCGACCACCGGCAGCGGCGCGCGCACCGTCACCTCGACGACGGCGAGGCCCTCTTGCACGGTGTCCCGTGCGACCACCTGGTCCGCATACCGGCTGCCGAGAGAAGCCGACAGCAGATCCCGGGTCCGCTGTGCGCCCGAGGCGAGGTCACGGTCTGCGCGAGCCGCCACCCGCGCCCCCTCGGCCGCGGCGTCGATCGTCAGTGCACGGACGTGCAGCGCGAGGGTCACCTGGACCACGCCGAGGAACAGGGCGAGCAGCAGCGCGGAGATCATCGCGAACTCGGCGACCGCCGACCCTCGCTCGCCGTCCGTCGCCGACGAGGGCTCGACCCCCGAACCGGCCGTCACGGTGTCAGCGCCCGGTGACACTCTGGATCGCATCGGTGAACGCGCTCTCGAGCAGCGGCCCCGCCAACGCCCACAGCGCGACGACGAGCCCTGCGGTCATCAGCGTCACGAGGACCCAGCCGGGGACGTCACCCCGTTCAGGGTCGTCGGCCGCCGGTCGCCGGACCGGGCGCAGTTTTGCCTCGAGCGGTCGGCGGGCAGAGTTTTCGTGCGACATGGTCAGCCTTTCGGTGGGTCAGAGGCCTATCTGCAGGGTGGCCAGGGACGGGAAGACGGCGAAGACGACGGTGATGGGCAGGATGAGGAAGACGACGGGCACGAGCATCACGACCTCCTTCTTGCCGCCGGCCTCCATCAGGGCGCGACGGCCCGACTCACGGACGTCCTGCGCCTGGGCGCGCAGCACGTCGGCCAGCGGGGTGCCGCGCTCGAGTGCCACGGCGACCCCCTCGGCGAACCGCGTCAGCGACGGCAGGTTGGTGCGGTCTGCCATCGCTGTCAGCGCCGCGGCGATGGGTGCCCCGGCACGGACGTCGGCGAGCATCGTGGAGATCTCGGTGGAGAGCTCGCCCCGGGCCGTGGAGGCGACCCGTTCGAGGGCGGGCATGGGGCCTTCTCCCGCGGTGACGGCGAGCGCCAGCAGCTCGGCCACCGTCGGGAACTCGGCGAGCATCCGTTCCTCGCGCTGCTGGGCGAGCGTGCTGAGCCGCCGATCGCAGGCGACGAAGCCGAGCGTTCCCGCCAGGAGCACGAGAGCGACGAGCGGGATCACCGCCGAACCGCGGGTGGCTGCGAGAAGCACCGCCGAGGCCAGGCCCGTGACGAGCCCGAGGACCGTCCAGACGAGCTGGCGGGAACGGAATTGCTCCACGGTCTCGGCCCGGCCCGCGCGGTCGAGCCGACGCTGGACCTCCTCACGGGTCGAGCCGAACCGTTCGAACCAGTGGGCGGCGTCGGACACCCAGGGTGCGAGGAGCTTCTCGACCACGCCGAAGGGACTGTGCACCGTGTGGTCGCGCAGAAGTCCGGAGGACGCGTCGCGAGGACGCAGAGCGGGGGCGAGGCGCTCGTCCAGCGTGATCCGCCGCCCCCGCAGCCCGGCGATCACCAGCAGGAGGCCGACTCCCCCGAGGAGCCCCAGCAGGGCCCCGGCGACGGCGAGGCTCATCGCAGCACCCGGCTCTCCTCGGGCAACCGCCCGATCCGACGCATGAGCTGGTAGGCCAGCACCGAGCATCCCGCCCCGGCCGCGAGCACCGCCACACCGGCCGCCGAGTCGTACGCCCGTGCCGTCTCGGGTCGGGTCGCGAGGAACGCGAGGACCACCCAGGGTCCGGCGGCGGCCAGGCGCGCACCGTTGACGGTCCACGACTGCCGCGCCTCGAGCTCGCCCCGCGTGCGCGCGTCCTCACGCAGGAACTCGGAGAGGCTCTTGAGCAGCCGTCCGAGGTCGGTGCCGCCCACCTCTCGGGTGAGCCGCAGCGCCTCGATGATGCGGTCGGCCACCGGGTCGGCGAGCCTCGCCTTGAGCAGGTCCAAGCACTCGCCGAACCGCCCGGTGGCGCGGTAGTCGGCGGCGAATCGAGCGAACGGCTCGCGCAGCTCCGCGGGCCCGCGCTCACCGAGCTGTGCGACCGCCTCCGGCAGCGAGAGCCCGGCACGCACACCCGAGGCGAGGTGGTCGACGGCGTCCGGCCAGACGTCCCGCAGACCCTCGCGCCGCCGTCGTGCCCGCACACGGAGCAGCACCTCCGGCGCGGCGGCCGCCATGAGCGCGAAGCAGCAGGCGATGGCCGGGGACCGGGTCAGGGCGAGGCCGACGAGCATCACGATGACGCCGACGCCGGCGCTGAACGCGTAGAGAGCGCCCGGCCCGACGTGGGGCACGCCGGCCTGGACCAGGACGTCCTGCAGCACCTGATTGCGCCTGCTGCGTCGCACCCGGGACGTCGTCGGTTCCCAGCAGGAAAGCCAGACGAGCACGAGGCCCACGCCCGCGACCAGGCCGATCAGCACTCCCATCAGGACTCACCGGCCAGCAGCGCGTTGACGTCGATCCCCGCACGGTGGAAGCGCTCCACCCCCGGCGGGAACCCGTCACCGCGGACGAGCTCGCCACCCAGTGCGACCGGTCGCCGCTGGAAGATCTGCGCCGTCTCGACCCGGTTCTCCTCGACGCGCCCGGTCACGGCGACGACCTCGCGGACCTGCCGGACGCCGTCCGCCGACACTCCGAGGTGCACCACGAGGTCGATGGCCGAGGCGACGGTCGGGGTGACGAAACGTTCGGAGACGTTCTCCCCGGCGAGCAAGGGCAGCGTGCACATCTTGGTGATCGCCTCGCGGGCAGAGTTCGCGTGGATCGTGCAGGCTCCGGGGATGCCCGCGTTGAGCGCGACGAGCAGGTCGAGGCTCTCGGCCTCCCGGACCTCACCGATGATGATGCGGTCCGGGCGCATGCGCAGCGACTCCTTGACGAGCCGCCGCAGCGGGATCTCGCCGGTGCCCTCGAGACTCGGCTGGCGGCACTGCATCGCCACGTGGTCGCGGACAGGTAGCCGCAGCTCGAACACTTCTTCGCAGGACACCACTCGCTGCCCGGCCGGGATGGATCCGGCGAGCGCGTTGAGCATCGTGGTCTTGCCGGCCTGCGTGGCGCCGGCGACCAGGATGTTCAGGCCCGCCCGGACGGCGGCGTCGAGGAACGCCGCGGCGTGCGGGGTGAGGGCGCCGAGGCGTGTCATGTGGTCCACGTGGTGGGCGCGCACCACGTGCTTGCGGATGTTGACCGCCATGTGCTCGCGCGTGACGTCGGGGATCACGACGTGCAGACGTTCTCCGCCCGGCAGCGTCGCGTCGACGAACGGGCTGCTGAGGTCCAGCCGACGCCCGCTGGACGTCAGCATGCGCTCGACGAGGTCCCGTACCTGGGACGCGGTGAGGAGCGTGGTGGTCAGCTCGCTGACGCCTCGACGCGCCACGAAGACCTGCGCCGGGGCGTTGATCCAGATCTCCTCGATCTCGGGATCGTCGAGGTAGGGCTGCAACGGTCCGAGGCCGCCGAGCGCGTCGGCCACCGCCCGGACCGAGGCAGAGGTGTCGGCGAGCGGGGGCACGACGCCGAGCGACACCCGCTCGGCGTAGTCGGCCGCCGCCTCGACCACCAGCCGGTCGAGACCGGCACGGTCGCTGACCGGGTCGAGGCCGCGGCGGCGGATCAGCTCGCGGACCTCGTGGTGCAAGATGCTCGTGGCGTCGTCGCGCAAGGGCACGTCGATGGTCACCGGCAGACCTCTCCCTCGGGGACAATCCGGACCTTCCGTCGGGCGTCGCCGACAGTAGCGGAGAATGCCGCACCGCCGTGGCCACCCTGTGGACAACCCTTCGCGGCTCAGCCGTCGCTCCGGACTCTCGCGGTCGCGGTACCGCGAGTTCGCAGGTCAGAGCGTCAGATCTGCGCCGTCGTGGTCTCCGCGGCCCGGACCGATCATTTGAGCGGGATCACAGATCGTGTCCATATCGTGAAACGGCCGGTCGTCAGGCGGTGGCGCGCGCGGCTGCGCTGGACCCCGCAGCCCTCGCCTCCGCCCCGTCGTCGTACGGGCCCCACGCCGGCTCCCGCAGCGCGGGGCAGTGCTCGGGCGTCGGATGGTTCGCGATGTGGATCATGCGGTCCAGCGCGTCGCGCGCGGCGGCGAGGTCGGCCATGGCGGCGGTGATGCGGTCCCGCTCAGCTGCCAGCACCTGGAAGACCTCGGGCGCGGCCTCCCCGGTCTCGATGCAGGGCATGAGCTGCAGGACCGTCCGGCTGGGCAGCCCGGCGGTGAAGAACTGCTGGATCAGCCGGACACGTTCGACGGCCGAATCGGGGTACGTCCGCTGGCCGCTGTCGGTGCGCTCCGCCGCGAGTAGCCCTTGCTCCTCGTAGTAGCGGAGCGCCCTGGTGCTGACGCCTGCCCGGCGTGCCACCTCGCCGATTCGCATCCGTGCCCTCCTGTGATCCTGGCCTCAGTACTTGCCCTTGACGTCAACGTGAACTCTTAGCGTAGCCGACGCCGGGCCGATCAGACCCGGTCGGACCCGCCACCACTCATCCAGAAAGCTGAGAAACCCATGGACGTCACCGGTCAGACCGCCCTCGTCACCGGAGCCAACCGCGGCATCGGCCGCGAGTTCGTGCTCGAGCTGCTCGAGCGTGGAGCGAGCAAGGTCTACGCGACGGCTCGCCGCCCCGAGAGCCTCGACATCGACGACCCCCGCGTGGTGCCGCTGCGGCTCGACCTGCTCGACCACGAGTCCGTCGTCGCGGCCGCCGACGCGGCGCGCGACGTGACCCTGCTCGTCAACAACGCCGGCATCGCGACCGGCGCCTCGCTCACCACGGGCGACCTGGCGGACGTCCGCCGGGAGCTGGACACGCACCTCTGGGGCACGCTCGACGTGATCCGCGAGCTCCGCCCCGCCCTCGCAGCCAACGGCGGGGGCGCGATCGTGAACGTCCTCTCAGCCCTGTCGTGGTTCGTCGCGCCGGGCACCGGCTCGTACGCCATCGCCAAGGCGGCCGAGTGGAGCATGACCAACGGCGTGCGCCTCGAGCTCGCGTCGCAGGGCACGCTCGTCCAGGGGGTGCTCCTCGGCGCGGCCGACACGGCCATCGCCGCAGGCTACGACGGGCCGAAGATCGACCCGCGCGAGGTGCCGCGCACGTCCCTCGACGGCCTGGCCACCGGCTCGATCGAGGTGATCGTCGACGACTGGACCGCGATGGTCAAGGCGTCCCTCGCCGGCGACCCCGCCGCGTTCTACGCCGAGCTCGACGCGCTGCTGGCCGGCTGAGCAGAGACGGCTGTCCGTCCGGGCCGCCGCTCACGCGGCGCGGACGGCTCACGCGGCCCGGACGAACAGCAGCCCGACCCACAGCCACCCGACGGCGATGGTCACCTTCTGGATGAGCCCGGCCCGCGGGGAGTCGTCCTCCCACGCCTGGCCGAAGGTGACCAGCCCGGCGCCCGACAGGAAGGCCGTCACCCCCGAGTACCCCTTCCAGGCGAGCTCGGGCAGGGTGAGGGTCGCGATGATGGCGGCCACCGGCACGGCGGCGAAGACGACAACCCCGGCGTGGTCGTGGAGCCGGTGGTGCCAGGACGTCTCCTCGGGAGTGGTGTCGGGGGTGCCGGGCGGGTACGCGCGCAGGGGGTCCATCCGGAACAGCCCGGACGCCACGAGCGCCAGGCCGAAGACCCCGACCACGACGGCGAGCAGCGCGCTGCCGAGGTCCGCGCGCGCCACGACCGCCCCGGCCGTGACCGCCACGCCGCACACGAGGAAGCTCGCCGTCTGCACCCAGCCACGCCGCCCGAGGGCCAGCGCGCTCACCGGCTGGCGCACCCACGCGTATCCCGGACGGGTCCACCCGTCGACCAGGAACACGACCACGAACGACCAGCAGCACACGGCCACGACCCACATCGACATGCCACCACCTTCCCTGACGCCACGACGGGCCGGCCCGTGCCACAGGTCATGGGTCGCCCCTCACGCCGGCACGAGGGGCGCCACCGGCTGCCGGATGATCGTGCGCAGCCGCTCGGGCGCCGTGCGCCGGGGGTCCGACAGGTAGATCTCGTGGTGCCTGCCCGCCAGCTCGCGCCCCGAGGCGGTGACGAACGCGTGCAGGGCGTCCACGGTGGGCGCCTCCTCGGCGTACGGGCCGACGTGCAGCACCTGCGCCACCTCGCCGTCGCCGAACTCCCGGAGCCGGACGGCGGCCGGCAGGTCGCGCTCCGCCGTCGTGCGCGCGACGACCTCGACCGCGTCGACCTGGCCGACGTCGTCGGGCAGGCTGATCATCAGCGTCCAGCGCCACGCGGACCGGGGCAGCTCGCGGAACTGCTCGATCTCGTCCGCCCACCACAGTCCCTCGAGGGGCATCACCGTGTAGGCGGTCCCCGTGGCGTCCTTCACCTCGGCACGCAACGCATAGGCCAGCGGGTACAGCGACGTCACGGCCTCGCCGTACGCGGCCACCGTGTTCGGGTCGCCCGCCCCGTCGACCATGAGGTGCGGCCGCGGCGGCACGGTCACGAGCACGGGGTCCCGCGGCGCCCGGTACAGCTCGCGGTACGTCGTCTTGAGGTCCACGCTCGCCATGGTCCCCAGCATGCCCGCCACCACCGACGACGGCGATGGGTAGGGTCGAGATCATGACGTCCACCCCGCGCTGGCGCCAGGTCGCCGCCGCGACCGGTCTGCTCGCGCCGGGCGGCGCCGTCGGGCAGACGATCTTCGCGGAGATGACGGTGCTGGCGAACCGTACCGGCGCGATCAACCTGGGCCAGGGCTTTCCGGATGTCGACGGTCCCGACTACGTCAAGGACGCCGCGAAGGCCGCCATCGACGCGGGCCGCAACCAGTACGCGCCCGGCGACGGCGTCCCGGAGCTGCGCCGCGCGATCGCCGACCACCAGCGCCGCCACTACGGCCTGGACGTCGACCCGGACACCGAGGTGCTCGTCACCACGGGCGCCACCGAGGCGCTGACGGCCGCGATCCTCGCGCTGACCGGGCCCGGCGACGAGGTCCTCACCCTCGAACCGTTCTACGACTCCCACGCCGCCGCGATCGCGATGGCCGGCGCCACCCACGTGCCGGTCCCGCTGACCCCCGACCTGCGCCTCGACGCGGCCGCCCTGCGTGCCGCCGCCACCGACCGCACGCGGATGGTCCTGGTCAACACCCCGCACAACCCCACCGGCACCGTGCTGACGCGCGACGAGCTCGAGCAGATCGCCGCCGTCGCCCGCGAGCGCGACGCCGTCGTCCTCACGGACGAGGTCTACGAGCACCTGGTCTACGACGACGCGGAGCACGTCCCGATGGCGACGCTGCCCGGCATGGCCGGGCGCACGCTGACGGTCTCGAGCTCCGGCAAGACGTTCAGCCTCACCGGCTGGAAGATCGGCTGGCTGCACGGCCCGGCCGAGCTCGTCACGGCCGTGCGCACCGTCAAACAGTTCATGACGTACACCTCGGGCTCGGCGTTCCAGCCGGCGATCGCGCTGGCCCTCGCGGACGACGAGACGCCGCGCGCCCTCGCCGCGTCGCTGGCCGCACGCCGGGACCTGCTGTGCGAGGGCCTGGAGGCGGCGGGCTTCGACGTCGTCGTGCCGAGCGGCACGTACTTCGTGGTGGCCGACGGCGCCCCGCTGGGCTTCGAGGATGGCCACGACCTGTGCTTGCGCCTGCCGGAGCTCGCCGGCGTGGTCGGCGTCCCGGTTTCGGCGTTCTGCCGCGAGGGGTCGACGGCGGCCGACGCCTTGCGTTCGCGCGTGCGGTTCACGTTCGTCAAGCGTCCCGAGGTGCTGCGCGACGCGGTCGGGCGGCTGGCCGCCCTCGCGGGCGCGTCTGCTTGACGGAGGCGCCCAGGCCCCGGAGCAGTGCGACGACACGGATCACGGTCGGGACCTCGTGGGTGGGAGCGTCAGCACGAGCTTCCCCGGCCACGCGCCGGCGCGAAGACGGCTCAGGTCGCCGAGCATCTCCTCGCGGTGCTCGACCCGCGTCCGCAGCGACCGGGCGGCGGCGAGGCGGAGCACGTACTCCAGGTCGGCGACGAAGTCCGGGGACTCGTCGGGCATGAAGAACGTGCGAACAGAACGCCCCGCCCGGCCGCCGTCCCCCTGCAGGTCTTCAGCACTCAGCACGATGTCGGCCCCGCTCGCGCGCCCCACGGAGACCAGGGTGCCACCCGCTGCCAGCTGGCCGAACGCCTCGGTGAGCGTCGTCCCGCCCACGTTCTCGATGACGGTGTCGACGAGACCTCGAGCAGCGGTCGGGCTGGTGACGACCTCCGTCGCACCCAGCCCGAGCAGCCGCTGTCCGGCCTGAGGGTCGCGCGCCACCGCGATCACCTCGGACGCCCCTCCGATCGCGCCCAGCTGGGTCGCGAAGGCTCCCACGCTGCCGCTCGCACCGGTCACCATCACCCGTCGCCCGAGCACCGGTCCGGCGGAGCGCAGCGCTCGCAGCGCGGACACCGCGCTGATCGGGAGCGTCGCCGCCTCCTCGACGTCGAGCCCCGCCGGCAGCTTCCCGAGCTGCGCGACGGGGACCGCGGCGGTCTCCGCCCACGCACCTCCCATGACCATGCCGGCCACCCGCTCGCCGGCAGCGGGGCCCGAACCGTCAGCGGCCGCCTGCCGCACGACACCGGCGAGCTCGTAACCGAGGACCGCACCGTCCGACGCTCCTTGGATGAAGCTCAGGTCTGTCGGGTTGACCGATGACGCCCGCACGTCGACGAGGGCTTCCGAGTCCCGTGGTCGAGGCACGGGTGCTCGGCCGACCGTGAATCCGTCCCGCGAGCTGCGGTCGGCGACCAGTGCGTACATGAGGCGGGTCCCCTTCTCGGTGCGTGCAGGATCTCTCCGACAGTGCCAGGCCGGGCGACGCATCGGGTGGACTGCCTGCGCGGTCAGGTGAAGCTGATGACGACAGGGTAAGCGTCGTCCGGGCGTGCGAACCTGTCAGTGGCAGTCGGTCGTCCGCCCGTCCGCGAGCCGATCCGATGCGCGTGACCCCTAGCCCGGAACCACCAGGGAGACGGCGACCGCGACCATGATGAGCGCGATCACGCCGTCGACCACCCGCCAGGCGCCCGGCCGGCGCAGCAGCGGCGCGAGGTACCGCGCCCCGTAGCCGAGCCCGGCGAACCACAGCACGCTGGAGACCACGGCGCCGCCCGTGAACAGCCAGCGGTCGTCGCCGTACCCGGCCGCGATCGAACCCTGCAGCACCACCGTGTCCAGGTAGACGTGCGGGTTGAGCCAGGTGAGGGCGAGCGCCGTGAGCAGCACCGGCCGCAGCCGTCGTCCGGCGTCGGGCCGGACGGCGTCAGCCGCCTCGAGCTCCTCGCCGCCATGCCACGCCCGGCGGGCGGCGAGCGCGCCGTACCCGAGGACGACGGCAGCGCCCGCCCACCGCGCCACCTCGACGAGCCCCGGGTGCTGCTCGACGAGGGCGCCCAGCCCTGCACCACCCGCGGCGTAGAGCAGCGCGTCCGAGACCGCGCACACCAGCACCACGACGCCCACGTGCTCACGGCGCACGCCCTGGCGCAGCACGAAGGCGTTCTGCGCGCCGATGGCGACGATGAGCGACAGACCGAGGCCGAGCCCGGCGAGGAAGGTGAGCACTCCTCCGACGCTAGGCAGGCGCCGCGATGAAGTCCAGCGAAACATTCTGCGCCTGATGAAGCGATACTTCAGATATGCGATGGGACTCGGGCCAGCTCGCGGCGCTCGCCGCCGTCATCACCGAAGGATCGTTCGAGGCTGCGGCCCGGGCGCTGCACGTCACCCCGTCGGCCGTGAGCCAACGGGTCCGGGCGCTCGAGAACGCGACGGGCACCGTGCTGGTCCGCCGCACGCGCCCCACGGTGCCGACCGAACCGGGCCGCACCGTGCTGCGCCTGGCCCGGCAGGTCGAGCTGCTCGGCGCGGAGGCCGCGGCGGAGCTCGGCCCGGCCGACGACGACACCGGCCGGCCCGTCACCGTGCCGATCGCGGTCAACGCCGACTCGCTGGCGACCTGGATCATGCCGGCGCTCTCGGCCGTCGACGGCGTCTGCTTCGACGTGCACGTCGCCGACCAGGACCGCACGGCCGAGCTCCTGCCGGCCGGCGTCGTCATGGCGGCCGTGACCTCGCAGCGCGAGCCCGTCCAGGGTTGCACCTCGGTGCCGCTCGGCGTGACCCGCTACCGCCCGGCCGCCGCCCGCGGCTTCGCGTCCCGCTGGTTCCCCGACGGCGCCACCGCGGAAGCGCTCGACGCAGCGCCGATGGTCGTCTTCGCCCGAACGGACGACCTGCAGGACCGCTGGTTGCGCGACGTCGCGCACCGGGCCGGCGTCGACGTGCCCGACCCGCCGCGCCACCACGTGCCCTCCACCGCCGAGTTCCTCGCCGCCGTCCGCGCCGGCCTGGGATGGGGCATGTGGGGGCCGCTGCCCCGCGACGGCGCACGCTTCGACGTGCTCGCACCGGACGACGACGTCGTCCCCCTCGCGCCCGAGACCGTCGACGTCACGCTCTACCTCCAGCAGTGGCGGCTGCGGTCGACCGTGCTGGACCGCGTCACCGCGGCGCTGCGGGAACAGGCCCGCCGCGTGCTGCCACCGGCCGGCCCACCGGGCTGAACCACCGCCTCAGGCGCAGACGCCCTCGCGCAACGACGGGCTGGGCGACGGTGCCGGCGAGGACTTCTCCACGCTGACTTCCTCGGCGTCCTCGGCCTCGTCGCCCTGCCCGCCGCCGTCGCCCTTGCTCGACGAGGACGTGCTCGGCTCCGGCTCGGCGACCAGAGGTTCGTCGGCGGCGAACTTCTCCCACATCTCGGCCGCCTCCACCGTCCACACGACGCGGTTCGCGTCGGACGGTGCGTCGACGACCGGGACCGACTCGAAGACGATGTCCGCGGGGTCCACGTTGCGCACGCTCCAGGCGAGCCCCGCGAGCGCCCGAGGGCTGGCCAGCTCAGGACTGGTCGAGATGGCACGCAGCGCACCCTGGACCATCCGGTACAGCGCCGGGGTGTCGGTGATGACGTTCTGGGCGAGCACCTCCCGCATCATCGAGTCGATGAACGCCTGCTGGCGCTCGATGCGCTGCAGGTCGCTGCCGAGCTCGAGCCCCATGCCCTCGCCCTTGCGCACCCGCAGGAACTGGATGGCGGTCTCGCCGTCGAGCACCTGGCGCCCGGCCGCGAGGTCGAGATCGCTGTAGCGGCTGTCCCCCACGACCGGCTCCGGCAGGCACATGGGGACGCCGCCGATCGCGTCGACGATGTCGACCACGCCGTTCATCTTGACGACCACGTGGTCGTCGATGCTCAGACCCGTCAGGGCCTCGACGGTGAGGATGGTGCAGGCGGCCGCCCCCGTGATGTTCTGCTCCGGCCCGCCGCCGAGGGCGAACGCGGAGTTGAACATGGCGCCGTACTGCGGCGAGGTCGTGCTGCCGTCCGGACGCGGGCAGGCCGGGATGTCCACCAGCGAGTCACGCGGGATGGAGATGGTCTCGATCCGGCTGCGGTCCCCGCTGATGTGCACCACCAGCGTGGTGTCCGAGTGGAACTCGTCCCCGGAGCCGGCCAGCTCGGCGTTGGCGGCGTCGCGGAAGTCGGTCCCCATCACCAGGATGTTGAGGGACTCGCCGGCGAACGGGTCGGTCGGGTCCTCCGGCTCCTGGGGCTCCGCCTGCGGCTCGGGGTCGCCGTCGCGTCCCAGGAGGGAGTCGACGTCGGACACCTCGATCTGGTTCTGCAGGTCGATGTATCCCGCGACCGCCCCTGAGCCGACGAAGGCCAGGACACCCGTCAGCCCGAGAGCCGTCCACCGCAGGACCTTGTGCCCGGCATGAGGTCCTGCGTGCCGGGGATTGGCGCTCTCCACACCGTCACCCTAAGCCGGTCGCCGGATTCAGGCCTACCGGGCGTGTCAGGACAACGACCCTTTCACGGCACCTTCACCGGGCGGCCGGGGCGCTCACCGGCCGCGGGGCCGTCCAGGGCCGCGACGGCGACGTCCGGGTGATCGGTGAAGAGCCCGTCCACCCCGGCGTCGAGGAACACGCGGATCTCACCCGCGAGGTCGCCGTGCTCGGCCGGGTCGTCCGACGAGCGGAGCTCGGCGGGCAGGAAGGTGTTCTCCGCGCGGAACGTCCAGGCGTGAACCTCCAGACCGGCACGGTGGGCGTCCCGGACGACCGCCGTCGCCTCACCGAGCGTGCCGTCGGCCTCCCGCGGGACGAGCACGTCCTTGGCCGCACCGATGCCGTCCGCATACCGGGAGATCTGCCGCAGGCCGCGCCGCGTGACCAGGTCTTCGTACGTCGTGTCCTCCCCTGCGGCGACCAGGTCGTACGGCGCGCCGCTCGCCGAGACGAGCTGCGCGAGGCGCACGTCGGTCATCTCGTCGAGCTCGCGCAGGTTGCCGGTCTCGAACGACTGCAGGATCACCGGGTCGCGCCGCGAACCGAGGTCGTTCGCCTCCAGCTCGGCCACCAGCGGCTCCTCGAGCGACAGGCCGATCGAGTCGAAGTACGTCGGGTGCTTGGTCTCGGGGTAGACGCCCACCTGCCGGCCGTCGCAGGTCTCGGAGCGACGCGCGAGGTCGAGCACCTCGTCGAGGGTCGGCACCTGGTAGAGACCGTCGAACGCGGCGCTCTCCGGGCGCAGGTCGCCGAGCCGCTCGACGGCCCGCAGGGTCCGCAGCTCGGCCAGCGTGAAGTCCTCGGTGAACCAGCCCGTGACGTCCCGGCCGTCGATGGTCCTGGTGGTGCGCCGGTCGGCGAACTCGGGGTGGTCCGCGACGTCGGTGGTGCCGCCGATCTCGTTCTCGTGGCGCGCCACGAGCACCCCGTCCCGGGTCGCCACGACGTCGGGCTCGATGTAGTCCGCGCACTGCAGGATCGCCTGCTCGTAGGCGGCGAGCGTGTGCTCGGGCCGGTACCCGGACGCACCGCGGTGCCCGACGACGGTGACGCCGTCGTCCCGGGTGCGCTGACGCTGCAGGTCGACGACGACCATCTCCGTGTCGTCCGGGGTGCCCGGCACGCGGGCGTCGTTGCCGGGGTAGTTGTTGTCGTTGCCGATGAGGATCCGGCCGTCGCGCAGGCGCAGAACCGTCTCGAAGGACTGCACCGGCAGCGCGAACCTCTCCCCGAGGCCGTAACCCTCGCCCGCGTCGATCCCGCGGGGGTTGGCGATCTTGAGCGCGTCCAGCACGAGCTTCTTCGCCACGAAGCCCTCGGCGTCCGTGCGGCGCAGGTCCACCTCGTACACGCGCTTGGTCACCGAGGACGCACCGTCGAAGTTGTCGCGCTCCACGAACCAGAACCTGTCCTTGCCCACGGTGAACGAGTCACCGATCACGTTGCCCGGCAGGTCCGTCTGGTAGCTCCAGGTGCGGCCGGTGTACTCGCCCGAACGGGTGTCGAGCTCGTAGACGACGCGGCGGCGCTCGTCCTCGGCGCCGACCAGCGCGTTCTCGATGACCGGGTACAGGTACCGGCCGTTCTTCGAGGCGCTCATCGCCTCGAAGCCGCTGCTGGCGCGCACGCCGGGCGTCTCACCGTCGCCCAGGTACGGGTTCTGCGGGGACCGCAGCCCGCCGGGCAGCGGGATCGGGGCCTCGAGGAGCGTTCCGCTCGCGTCGAAGTGCAGGACGAACGGTCCGAACTCCTCGCCGACCCAGAACGAACCGTCCTTCGCGCGGACCACCGACTCGATGTCGAAGTCCGCCCCGGTGAGCAGCCGCTCCTCGGTGTCCTCACCGACGATCGGGAAGTCCAGCACGTGGTCGGCGTCGTCGTAGTCGATGCGGTCCAGGATCTCGATGTCGCCCGACCCGGAACGCCGCGTGCCCGTGTCCCAGTCGGGCTCGACCAGGTAGCTGCGCAGCAGGAAGTCGGCGCTGTTGTCCTGCGTGCCGAACCCGTTGTCCGGCTGGGCCCAGAACGTGCCGTCCCCGTTGTCGACCATCGCGGAGAAGCCCGGGATCACCTGACCGTCCCAGGGACCCTGCCGACCGTTCGCGGACGAGGCGTCGGCGCCCGACGGCGGACCCTCGGCGAGGAAGTCGGCGCTGAGGGTCGCTCGTCCCTCCAGGACGGGGACCTCGTGGTGGTGCCGACCCGGTCCGGGGCGGTCGCCGGCCGCGGCCGTCCCGGCGGTCGCGGTGCCGGCAGCCGCGAGGGCGACGGTGAGCAGGAACGTCGTGGCGGTGCCGGCCGCGACGGTACGGGCAAGGTGTGCGGACTTCGCTGTTCTGCGCATGGCCACATACCACTGAGCCAGGGCGTCGCCCCGCCCAACCCCGGGTGAAACCTGGAGGGCGACCGGGTGAAGTGCTGCTATGTGAGCTGGACCCAGCCACCGCGCCGGAACGCGGGGGTGGCGATGGCCAGCACGCCGATGGCGCACGTCCAGGCCCCCAGCATCACGGCCGTCATCGCGACGGCGTCGCCGCCGAGCGCCCCGGCGAGCGGCGACACGATGCCCGCGACGCCGGACTGCACGGCGCCGATGACCGCGGCGGCGGTGCCCGCGCGCTCCCCGTGCCGGGACAGCGCGATGGCCGAGGCGTTGGCCGGGATGAGGCCGGTGAACGCGACGGTCACCCAGAGCGCAGCGAGCAGCCCCACCAGCCCGCCGGCTCCGGTGATCGCCACGACCAGGAGCGCCACCGCCGCCACGCCCTGGAGCACCAGCGACGCTCGCAGGATCCTGATCGGCGCCACGCGGCGTACCAGGGCGGCGTTGATCTGCGCCGAGCCGACCAGGCCCACGCCGTTCAGGGCGAACAGCAGGGAGAACTGCGCGTGGCTGAGCCCGTAGACCTCCTGGAACACGAACGGCGAGGTCACGACGTAGCTCATCAGCACGGCCATGCCGAGGCCGGGCAGCAGTGCCAGCGCCATGAAGTGCTTGTCCCGCAGCAGGTGGCGGTAGCCGCCCACGACCGTGCGTGCCCCGCCGGCCCGGCGGCGCGACACCGGGTGCGTCTCGGGCAGGAACTTCCACACGACGAAGCCCATGGTGACGCCGATGATGGCGAGCACCCCGAAGACCCAGCGCCAGGACGCGACGCTCGCGACCAGCGAGCCGAACGTCGGGGCGAGCAGCGGCGCGATGCCGATGATGAGCATGAGGCGCGACAGGATGCGGGCGGCCTCGGAGCCGACGAACCGGTCGCGCACGATCGCCATCGCGGCGACACCGCAGGCGGCGTTGAAGAAGCCCTGCAGCAGGCGCAGCGCGACCAGCATCGTGATATTCGGCGCGAACGCGCACAGCAGCGAGGTGACGACGTGCATCGCCAGCCCCCACATGAGGGGACGGCGTCGGCCGTAGCGGTCCGACAGGGGCCCGATGACGAGCTGCCCGGCCGCACCGCCGACGAGCATGATCGAGACCGACAGCGCGGCGAACGAGGCGCTCGAGCCCAGGTCGGCGGCGACCTCGGGCAGCGAGGGCAGGTACATGTCGACCGTGAAGGCCGGGACCGCGGCGAGCGACCCGAGCATGACGACCCAGCGGAACGACGAGCGCGCACGCTGCGGCTGGGTCGGGTTCTCGGGCATGACCGCCATCGTATCGAAACGATTTGAGAAGGGCGACGGGAAGGGTCGGTGAGCCCGCTCACCACCGGGCGACCGACGGTTGTCGGTGGCGTGCGCCACCATGGGCACATGTGCGGCAGGTATGCCTCGTTCACCGACTCCCAGGCGCTGGCCGACGATCTCGCGATCGCCGAGATCGCCGAGGACGCCCGCGTGCTCGGCCCTCGCTGGAACGTCGCCCCGACGGACGACGTCCGGATCGTCGTCGAACGCCCGCGCCGCGAGCGCCTCGCGGACGGCAGCACGACGTCGGGCGAGATCACCCGCTCGCTCCAGGCGGCACGGTGGGGGCTCGTCCCGGGCTGGGCGAAGGACCCGGGCATCGGCGCCCGCATGATCAACGCGCGCTCCGAGACGCTCCTCGACAAGCCGGCGTTCGCCCGGCCGCTCGGCGTCCGCCGCTGCCTGGTGCCGGCGGACGGCTACTACGAGTGGCGCAAGCTCAACCTGCCGACCACCACGAAGAAGGTCCCGAAGCAGGCCTACTGGATCCATCCGGCCGACGGCGGCGTCGCGGCCTTCGCCGGGCTCTACGAGTTCTGGCGCGACCGCAGCCGGGCCGACGACGACCCGGACCGCTGGCTGGTCTCGGCCACGATCGTCACCCGGGCCGCCACCGGAGAGCTCGAACGAATCCACGACCGCACCCCCGCCCTCCTGCCCCGGTCCGCGTGGGACGCCTGGCTCGACCCGGCCGTCGGCGCCGAGGAGGCCCACCGACTCCTCGCCACGCCGGAGACGCCGATGGCGGTCCGGCCGATCCGGGCCCGGGTGGGCAACGTCCGCAACGACGACCCCGGCCTGCTCGAGCCTGACCCGGAACCGCTCGACCCCGACGTCGTCGGCGCCGCCTGAGCTCGGGTCAGTCCTCGAGATCGGCGACACGCAGCGGGACGACGTCCCCCAGGGACTGGCGGGCGATCTCGATCATGGCCGGGCTGCCACCGAGCGCCGTCGGTGTGCGGAACGCTATCGCTCAGCTCCTCGGGATGGACGGTCAGCAGGTGTGCGCAAAGTGCTACGCTTGCGCACATGACCACGATCGCCAGCCGCGACCTGCGGAACCACACGTCGGAGATCCTGCGACGGGTCGCCGGCGGCGATCACGTCACGGTCACGCAGCACGGCACCCCGGTCGCCGAGATCGGGCCCGTGAGCTCGACCCGCCCGCGCTCGCTCCGGCGTGCCGAGCTCCTCAAGATCCTCGGCACGGTCCAGGCCGATCCGGACCTCCGCCGCGAGCTGGCCGAGCTGGCAGGGGACACGACCGACGACCTCGGTCCCGTCCGGTGACCGCCGGTGAAGCGCGAGGACTGCTCGACACGAGCGTCTTCATCGCTTCCGAGTCCGGTCGGCGGCTCGACGGCACCGCGCTCCCGGAGGAGTCGTTCGTCTCGGTGATCACGCGGGCAGAGCTCCAGGCCGGAGTCCTGGCGGCCAAGAGCTCGGAGACCCGCGCGCGCAGGCTGACCACCCTCGACGCGATCTCACCGCTGGCGCTGCTGCCGGTCGACGCGGCCGCCGCGTCACACTGGGCCCGCCTCCGCGTGCGGCTCGCCGAGTCGGGACGCCGGATCAACGTCAACGACCTCTGGATCGCCTCGATCGCCCTGGCCAACGACCTGCCCGTCGTCACCCAGGACGACGACTTCTCGCCGCTGGCCGAGCTGGACGCGCTGAGAGTCGTCCGCGTCTGAGCGCGGACCGTCGCCGCTCGCCGGGCTCCCGCACCACGGCCGCCGGGCGCCCGGCGCCATAGGGTGACCGCCATGAGCAACGTGACCTGCACCGTGTCCGACGGCGTCGCAGACGTCCGTCTCGACCGCCCGGACAAGCTCAACGGCCTGTCGCTGGCCATGGTGCACGACCTCGGTGCCACCGCTCGCCGGCTGCGTCGCGACCGCTCGCTGCGTGCCGTCGTCCTCTCCGGTGCGGGGCGGGCCTTCTGCGCCGGGATGGACCTCGGGTCCGCCGCCCGGGACCCGCGCGGCACCGCTCGCGCGTTCGTGCCGACGTGGCGCGGCACCAACCCGCTGCAGGAGGCCTGCTGGGCGTGGCGACGTCTGCCCGTCCCCGTCATCGCGGCCACGCACGGCGCCGTCCTCGGAGCAGGGCTCCAGCTCGCGCTCGCCGCCGACCTGCGCCTCACCACGCCCGACGCACGTTGGTGCGTCATGGAGACCGCGCGGGGGCTGGTGCCGGACATGACGGGGATCCGTTCGCTGACCCAGCTCGTCGGGATCGAGACCGCCAAGCGGCTCACCTTCACCGCCGACGAGGTCAGCGGCACCGAGGCCGTCGCGCTCGGGCTCGCCGGCACGGCGTCGGCCACGCCGTACGACGACGCCCACGACCTCGCCGCCCGGTTCGCCGAGCGCCGCCCCGAGGCGCTCGCGGCGGCGAAGCGACTGTTCGACCGCCGGTGGTCGGCGGGCGACCGGCGCACCTTCGCCGCCGAGCGGCGAGCACAGCTCAGGCTGCTGCCAGGGGCGCTGGGAGCGTTGAAGAACCTGCAGGGCGGGCACGCCCGGAAGACCGCCGACCGGGCGGTATGACCCGCGGTCCCGTCAGGGCACCCTGGTCAGGACGCCGTGAAAGCGCGGTGCAGGCGCACCGGGGTGATCTCGCCGAGGCCCTGGACCTCCTGCGGCGCCTGAGCGGTCAGCGCGTACCTCGACGAGGAGGCCAGGAGCGCCGCCGTCGGCGGGTCCACCAGGACGCTGGCCGGCTCGGCGAGCTCGGTGATGCGTGACGCCAGGTTGACGTCCGGGCCGAACACGTCGCCGAACCGCGACAGTACGCGGCCCCACACGAAACCGACCCGCACGGGGATCTCCTGCTCCGTGGCGTGGGGCGCCGCGAGGCCGAGAGCGCACTCCGCACCGGTGGTGACGTCGTCGGCCACGAACAGCACGGCGTCGCCGATGGTCTTGACGACCCGGCCGCCCGCCTCGGTGATCACGTCGCGGGCGCGGGCCTCGAACTGCTGGACGAACTCCGAGAGCTCCTGCGAGCCCAGGCCGGCGGTCCGCTTGGTGAACGAGACGATGTCGGCGAAGCCGACCGCGCGCCGCAGGGGCAGCTCGTCCGGCACGGGGCGTGCGCCCTGCGATCCCCCGAACTCGGTGGCGAACCTGCCCATGAGCGCCGCGAGCTGACGACGCCACGCGTGCTCGAGCTGACGCGCGAGGATGTCGGCGAACCCCGGGATGCTCTCGAGCGCCGCGAGCCGCGCGCTCACGTCGTCCAGCTCGAACCGACGGCCGAGGTGCTCGACGAACGCCTCGACCTGCCACAGCGCGAGCCGGTCGGCCGTGTGCCCCAGCGAGCGCACGAGGGTCATCTGCGCCTGCTCGTCGAGCTGCCCCTCCTCGATGAGCGCGCCGATCTCCCGCAGGGACTCCATGTCCGCCGCCGTGAACCGCGCCTCGTCCCCCCGCGTGACGGGCAGCCCGAGCCAGCGCCAGTACGACTCGACGAACTCCCGGGACAGGCCCGTGCCCTGCACGAGGTCGTCGAGGGTGTAGGTGCGCGGACCGCCGAGGATGGCCTCGTCGGCGCGGCCGGCGGCGTCGTCGACCGCCGCGGCGCTGTTCTGGGGGGTGTCGCTGGTCACCGGGCCACTGTAGCCAGCGTCACCTGGGAGCTTCCTCGACGTCCGGGCTACGGATGCTCCCGCAGATGGTGCACGTCGCCCGCGCTGACCACGCGCGCGCCGCCAGGGGTCGCCAGGACGAGGGCGCCGTCCTCGGCCACCCGGTCCGCGATGCCCACCACGACGTCGTCGCCGCCGGCGAGCTCCGCCCGCACCTGCCTGCCCAGGCTCGCCGACGCCGCCGCGTACTCCTGGGCGAGGTTGGCTCCGGACGCGTCACCCGCCGCCGCCTCCAGGCGTCCGACCGCGTCCGTCAGTTCGTGCGCCAGACCCACCAGCAGCGCGTTCCGGTCGGCCGCGGCACCCGCGAGCGCGAGGGACGTGGCGGTAGGCACCGGCAGCTCGTCGGCCTGCTGCGAGACGTTGGTACCGATGCCCACGACGACGAGAGGCGGCTCGTCGGCCGGTGCCCCGCCGTCGGGCACGACCTCGGCGAGGACTCCCGCGACCTTGCGGTAGGCGCCGAGCCCCTCGACGGGCGTGGACGCCTCCAGCAGGACGTCGTTGGGCCACTTCAGCCGGGCCTCGCAACCCAGGACGGCGAGCGTGCGCACGACGGCGACCCCCGCGGCTAGCGGCACCCAGCCGAGCGCCGCGCGCGGCACCTGCGGACGCAGGAGGAACGACACCGTCAGCGCGGCGTGGGCGGGCGTCTGCCACGTCCGCCCCGCCCGTCCGCGGCCCGCCGTCTGATGCTCGGCCACCAGGGCTGCGGGCACCTGGGCCGACCCCGCCCGAGCCCGGTCGGCCAGGTCGGAGCTGGTCGAGGCCGTGCTCCCCACGACGTCGAGCCGCGCGAGCGGACCGTCGGGACGGCAGAGGGCGTGGCGGAGGGCGTCGACGTCGAGCGGTTCGCGGTTCACCGGTCCATCGTCGCGGGTGCGGCCGGTGCACGCCACGGCGGTCGGGTTGTGCGGTCCCCACAAAGATCCCGGAGGCCTCAAGGTCTGTCGCGCATCGATTCGTCGCTTCCCACCATCTAGGGTCGCTTGCGTGAACACCACTGCCGCCAAGCTCGCCGAGCTCGAGCGCCGCCGCGCCATCGCCGTCGCGGAGCCCGAGGAGAACGCCCGGACCAAGCAGCACGCCCGTGGCAAGAAGACCGCCCGCGAGCGCATCGACGCCCTGCTGGACGAGGGCAGCTTCACCGAGCTCGACGCGTTGGCGACCCACCGCAGCCGCAACTTCGGCATGGACGCCAAGCGGCTGCCGGGCGACGGCGTCGTCGTGGGCCACGGCACGATCGACGGCCGCCAGGTGTGCGTGTTCTCCCAGGACTTCACCGTGTTCGGCGGTTCGCTGGGCGAGGTGCACGGCGAGAAGATCGCCAAGGTGCAGGACCTGGCGCTGCGCACCGGGGTGCCGATCATCGGCATCTCCGACGGCGGTGGCGCACGGATCCAGGAGGGTGTCGCGGCGCTGACCCAGTTCGCCGAGATGTTCCGGCGCAACGTCGCGGCGTCGGGCGTGGTGCCGCAGATCTCCCTGATCCTCGGGCCGAGCGCCGGCGGCGCCGTCTACTCCCCCGCCCTGACGGACTTCATCGTCATGGCGGACAAGACCTCGAACATGTTCATCACGGGCCCGGACGTCATCAAGACGGTCACGGGCGAGGACGTGGACTTCGAGACGCTCGGCGGCGGGCGCACCCACAACGCCACCTCCGGCGTCGCGCACTACCTCGGCGAGGACGAGGACGACGCCATCGACTACGTGCGCCACCTGGTCGGCTACCTGCCGCAGAACAACCTCTCGGACGCCCCGACGTTCCCGCCCGAGGAGGAGAGCGAGCTCGAGGTCACCGACTCGGACGCCACCCTCGACGAGATCGTCCCGGACAGCGACAACCAGCCGTACGACATGCGCTCCGTCGTCGAGACCGTGCTCGACCCGGACTCGTTCCTCGAGGTGCAGCCGCTGTTCGCGCCCAACGTGCTGATCGGCTTCGGGCACGTCGAGGGCCAGAGCGTGGGCATCGTCGCCAACCAGCCGCTGTCCATGGCGGGCACGCTCGACATCGACGCGGCGGAGAAGGCCGCACGGTTCGTGCGCACCTGCGACGCCTTCAACGTGCCCGTCCTGACGTTCGTGGACGTGCCCGGGTTCCTGCCCGGCGTCGGCCAGGAGCACAGCGGCATCATCCGCCGCGGGGCCAAGCTCATCTACGCGTACGCCGAGGCCACGGTGCCGCTGGTCACGGTGATCACCCGCAAGGCCTACGGCGGCGCGTACATCGTCATGGGTTCCAAGCAGCTCGGCGCGGACGTCAACCTCGCCTGGCCGACGGCGCAGGTCGCCGTGATGGGCGCGTCCGGCGCGGTGAACATCCTGCAGCGACGCGCGCTCAAGCAGGTCGCCGACGACGGCGGGGACGTCGAGGCGGAGCGCCAGCGGCTCACCGACGAGTACACCGAGCGGATCGTCAACCCCTGGGACGCGGCCGAGCGCGGCTACGTCGACGCGGTGATCCGCCCGTCCGAGACCCGCGTGCAGGTCGTGCGGTCGCTGCGGGCGCTGCGCACCAAGCGTGCGAGCCTGCCGCCGAAGAAGCACGGCAACATCCCGCTGTGAAGTTCTGAGAAGATCGACCGATGAGCCACGAGGACGCCACCCACGGCCCGGCACCGCTGGGAGACGTGGACCCCGAGCCGATGCACCGCGCCGTCGAGGCGCTGACGGCCGCGCTGCACCAGTACGTGGACACCGCCGTCGGCGTCCGCGCGGAGTTCGGCGCCTCGGAGGCGGACGACGACCCGCGCATCCTCGCGCTGGAGAACCGCGTCGGCACGCTCAACGCGGCCGTGTTCGACCAGCTCCACGACGCGCTCGGGATGCACCCGGACCTGACGACGTCCGTCTGGGAGCCCGGTCCGGACGCGGAGCACACCGAGACCGACGAGGACCTGCCGGAGGGCACGGTCCCCGCCGAGGCGTTCTACCTCGGTTTCGTGGTGGCGGACCCGCCCGCCGGCGCGTCGATGACGCTCGACGGCGTCATCGAGCTGTTGGACGAGGCCGGCCAAGAGGCTGCGTCCCGCCTCGTGACCGGCGGGTACCACGTGCTGGAGTGGGCGGCGTCGCGCGGCCTCGCGCCCGCGTTCGGCGACGACCCCGACGACGAGGAGGACGAGTGAACGCCCAGTTCCGCGTGGTGCGCGGCGAGCCCGACGACGTCGAGGTGGCCGCGCTGGTGGCGGGCCTCGCCGCCGTGTCGGCCGACGGTGACGAGCCCGACGACGTCGCACCGGTCGACGAGTGGACCAACCACGTCCGCACGCTGCGCGGCAACGGCGCCGGTGCGACCGCTCGGAGCTTCGGTGGGCGCGCCGGCCGGCACAACGCCGACGCCTGGCGCTGGAGCCTGCGCTCGTGAGCGTCGTCTGGCAGCAGGTGGACGCACCGGAGGACGTCGAGGTGTCGCTCGGCGACGTGCCCGGACCGGAGCGCCCCGGTGTGGTCCGCCGGTGGCTGTGGCTGCCGGCCCTGGTCGCCACGGTCGCCGTGTACGTGGCCCAGCGGCTCGTGGAGAACCCGTCGGGCGAGCTCGAGATGTGGCTGATGCTCGCCCTGATGGCCGCGCTGGCCGTCACCGCCGTGGCGGCCCTGGTCCGCTACCGCGACGACCAGCGGTTCGCGCAGGAGGACCGGTCCGCCGCTGCCCTGCGGTCCGACGCACGCGCCGTGACCGGCTCGGTCACCGTCTCGACCCGCGAGCTGAAGGACGGCACGATGCTGCGCGGCCTGCTCACCTACCCACGTGGCGACGAGACGGCGGAGGACACCTGGTCGCTGCTGGTGGCCGACGGCGACTCCCCCGGCCCGCGACCCGACGACCCGGTCGCCGTCTGGTGGGCGCCGGACTCGGACACCGTCGTCGTCCGCTACCACCGCGGCTGGGCGGACGACGTCCGCCGCTCGGCGTCCTGAGCAGCTTCCGCGCCGAACGTGCGTGACCGGGCCGTCCAGGCCAGGATCGAAGGGACGCGGGCGTTCCGTCGCCCGGATCGGAGGCACGCTGATGGGAATCGGGAGCGGCATCTTCCTCATCGTGGTGGGCGCGATCCTCGCCTTCGCGATCGCACCGGACACGTGGGAGGTCGTCAACCTCAACATCGTCGGCTACATCTGTATCGCCGCCGGTGTCCTGGCGCTGATCCTGGGTCTCGTCTACACCAGGCAGCGCTCGCACACGAGCCACCGGGTGGAGCGGTACGACGACCGCACGCCCCCGCCGGTCTGACACGCTGGGATAACCTCGGGCGGGTGACCCACGACGCCGCCACCTCCGGCACACCCGTAGCCTCCGGCCGCGCCCGCACCCCGCTCGACGACGTCGCCGACGCGTACGTCCGCGACGTCGCGGCGCTGCGGCCCGACGCCGCCACGATGATGGGGCTGCCCGGCCACGACCACGAGCTCCCCGACCTCTCCCCCGCCGGCCACGACGCCCGCGCCGACGTCGACCGTGCGCTCCTGCGCCGCCTCGACGAGCTCGAGGCCTCGGGCGCCGCACCGGTGGACGACGTCGACCGGGTCACCCTCGCCGCGATGCGCGAGCGCGTGGGGCTCGCCGTCGAGCAGCACGAGGCCGGCGACCCGCAGTCGTCGCTGAACAACATCGAGTCCCCGGTGCAGCAGCTCCGCGACCTGTTCGACGTGGTCCCCACCGGCACCGTCGAGGCGTGGGAGAACATCGCCGCGCGGCTCGGCGGTATTCCGCAGGCCCTCGCGGGATACACCGAGTCCTTGACCTGGAGCGCGGAGCGCGGCCGGGTCGCCGCGATCCGGCAGGTGCGAGCCGCCGCCGCGCAGGCCCGCGAGCTGGCGGGCGACAGCTCCACGTTCACGGCGCTCGTGCGGAGCGAGCAGGCCGGCCTCGTGCTCGACGAGTCCTCCGCCTGCAGCCTGGTGCGTGCCGAGCTCGAGCGCGGTGCCACGGCGGCTCGCCAGGCGTACGGCGAGCTCGCCGACTTCCTCGAACGCGAGCTCGCTCCCCGCGCTCCGCACGCCGACGCCGTCGGCCGCGAGGCCTACACGCGCCACTCGCGAGAGTTTCTCGGCGCGACGGTGGACCTCGACGAGACCTACGAGTGGGGGCTCGAGGAGCTGGCTCGGATCGTGGCCGAGCAGGAGGAGCTGGCCCGCACCATCGCCGGCCCCGACGCCACCGTGGCCGACGCCGTCGCCGCCCTCGACGCCGACCCGGCACGCCGGCTCGTGGGCAGCCGTGCCCTCCGGGCCTGGATGCAGGAGTGCGCGGACGAGGCCGTCGCGGACCTCGCCGGGACGCACTTCGAGATCGAGGGACCGGTCCGCACCATCGAGTGCATGATCGCCCCGACCCAGACCGGCGGCATCTACTACACCCCGCCCAGCGACGACTTCTCCCGGCCGGGCCGCATGTGGTGGTCCGTGCCCCCGGGCGTCACGG
The DNA here is from genome assembly GCF_056590155.1 of Isoptericola sp. GX10416. Lineage (NCBI taxonomy): Bacteria > Bacillati > Actinomycetota > Actinomycetes > Micrococcales > Promicromonosporaceae > Isoptericola > Isoptericola sp. GX10416. The sequence goes on from NZ_JBWPVO010000007.1 coordinate 136,983, forward strand.
AGTTCAACACGTGGCGGGAGAAGACGACGGTTTACCACGAGGGCGTCCCGGGGCACCACCTGCAGTGCGCGGCCGCCGTCGCCGCCCGCGACACGCTCAACTCCTGGCGCCGCCTGGCCTGCTGGGTGTCCGGGCACGGCGAGGGCTGGGCGCTGTACGCCGAGCGGCTGATGGCCGACCTCGGCTATCTCGACGACGCCGGCGACCGGTTCGGCATGCTGGACGCCCAGCGGCTGCGCGCGGCCCGCGTCGTGCTCGACATCGGCGTCCACCTCGGCAAGGACCTCCCGGCCGCCTGGGGCGGGACCGGCGAGACCTGGGATGCAGAGAACGCCTGGCGGTTCCTGCGGGCGAACGTCAACATGCCCGAGGAGTTCGTCCGGTTCGAGCTGGACCGCTACCTCGGCTGGCCCGGCCAGGCGCCGTCGTACAAGGTGGGGCAGCGGCTGTGGGAGCAGGCCCGCGACGAGGCCCGTGCGGCCGCGGCCGCACGGGGCGAGGAGCTCGATCTGCGCGCGTTCCACGCCCGCGCGCTCGGGCTCGGCTCGGTCGGGCTGGACGTGCTGCGCGAGGCGCTCGCCTGACGTGCAGGGCATCCTCACCGGCTTCGCGATCATCGGCGTCGTCATCGCCGCCGGGTACGTCGCCGGGAGGCTCCGGCTCGGCGGCCCGGAGGCGGGGACGACGCTCAACCGGATCGGCTTCTTCGTCGCCAGCCCTGCCCTGCTGTTCACGGTCGTGGCGGACGCCGACCTCGGCGCCCTGCTCGGCGCGCCGCTGCTGGTCCAGGCGATCGCCGGCGCCAGCGCCGCGGCGGTCTTCGTCGCGGTCAACCTGCTGTGGCTGAGGCTGCGCGTGCCCGAGGCCACGATCGGCGCGCTCGGTGCCGGCTACGTCAACGCCGGCAACATCGGTCTTCCCGTGGCCCTCTACGTGCTCGGCGACGCCACCGCGGTGGTGCCGGTCATCGGCCTGCAGCTGCTGATCGTCTCGCCGCTGGTGCTGCTCCTGCTGGACTCCAGCACCAGCGAGAACCGTGTCTCGCTGGGCTTCGTGCTCAGCCAGCCCGTGCGCAACCCCATCATCCTCGGCGCGCTGGCGGGCGGCGCCGTGTCCCTGACCGGTGCCCGCGTGCCGGACGTGGTCCTCGCCCCGCTGGAGATCCTCGGCGGTGCAGCGATCCCGATGATCCTGCTCGCCTTCGGGATGTCGTTGCACGGCTCGAGGCCGTTGCGCGGCCAGGAGGGACGCGCGGCGGTGGTCGTCGCGGCAGCGCTCAAGGCGGTGGTGATGCCGGCCGTCGCGTTCGTCGTGGCGCGCTACGGGTTCGGGCTCGACGACGACGCGGTGGTCTCCGCGGTCACGCTCGCCGCGCTGCCCGCGGCGCAGAACATCTTCAACTACGCGGCACGCTTCCGGCGCGGCGAGGTGCTCGCCCGGGACACGATCCTGGTGACGACGCTCGCGTCGCCCGTCGTCCTGCTGGTCGCCGCGGCGCTGCTGACGTAGCAGCCGCGTCGACGTGTGAACATAGGCACGCCGTCGCACCACCACCCCCGGTCGACGGCGCCACCCGCCCCGACCCCGGAGGGATCTCGATGAGCACCGCACCCCGTCAGTCCGACCTCAAGCCGGAGGGCGTCAGGCACAGCCTCCTGGAGGACGCCCTCGGCCTCCTCACCGGGACGTTCGTGGTGTCGCTGGGGCTGTTCCTGCTCCAGTCCGTCGGGGCGGTCACCGGGGGCACGGCCGGGCTGTCGCTGCTCGTGAGCTATGCCGTCGACCTCCCGTTCGGTTGGCTCTTCGCGCTGGTGAACCTGCCGTTCTTCGCCCTGGCGATCTGGAAGAAGGGGTGGGACTTCACGCTCCGCACCGGCCTCTCGATCGCGCTGGTGTCGCTGTTCAGCTCCCTGCAGGCCGCGATGTTCGGCACGATCGACGTCCCGACCCTCTTCGGCGTGCTCGGCGGCAACGTGCTGGCCGGGGTGGGCCTGCTCATCGTGTTCCGGCACCGCTCCAGCATCGGCGGGTTCAACATCGTCGCGCTCGTCGCGCAGGAACGGCTCGGCTGGCGCGCCGGGTACGTGCAGATGGCCCTCGACACCGCCGTGGTGCTGCTGGCCCTCACCGTCGTCGAACCGCTCACCGTGCTGGTCTCCGCCGTCGGCGCCGCACTGCTCAACCTCGTGCTCGCCCTGAACCACCGGCCGGGCCGGTACATGGGCTACTGAGAGCGCGGCGCCGTCGGCGTCAGGAGCTCGAGCAGGTCAGGTCCGGGGTGGTCGGCTCGCCGCTGGCGAGGAAGCCGAACGTCGCCGTGCCCCCCGCAGGGAGCTGGCCGTTCCACGACGCGTTGCGGACGACGACGGTCCCGCTCTGTGTGGTCACCTCGCCGTTCCACACCTGGTCGACGCTTCCGGACGGCTCCCAGCTGACGCTCCAGGACGACGTCGGCGCGTCGGCTCGGACCGTGACCTCGCCCTGGTACCCACCCGACCAGGAGTTCGCGGTGCTGTACGTCGCCGTGCAGTCCTCACCGGGCGTGGGGTCCGGGTCCGGCGTCGGGTCCGGGTCCGGCGTCGGGTCCGGGTCCGGCGACTCGGAGCCCAGGGCCGTGAAGAACTCCCAGATCTCGCCCGGCACCCAGGACTGCGACTGCCCCTGGTCGCGCGCGTCCCACATGTGCCCGCTGTCCGAGGCGATCCACACCACCGGGTAGCCGTCGTCGCACGAGTAGGTGGTCTTGACGTGGGTACCGCTGCCCGGGGCAGGCTCGGGCGCGTTCTGCGCCTGGCACCCGTTGGTCTGCAGGGCGCGGTCACGCAGCTGGCGGCCCTGGGAGATGTTCAGGACGTCGTCGACGACCCCGTGCGAGCCGAGGTAGGCGATCGGCTCGGACCCGCCGGCGCACCCGGACAGCTGCGCGCCGTTGAGCACCGCCACCCCGCGGAACACGTCGGCGCGCGCGCACGCCAGCGCGTTGCTCATGCCGCCGCCGTAGCTGAAGCCGGTGGCGAACCGCTGGGAGGTGTCGATGCACAGTGCCGACTCGACGGTGCTCAGCACGTCGTCGATGAACGCGACGTCCTGGCCACCCGAGTTGGGCCACGCGTTGTCGATGCCCTGCGGCGCGACGAACACGGTGCTGTCGCCGGCCTGCGGCTCGAGACCGTAGTAGCGCTGATTCTCCACGTCCGCCGAGGTCCCGTGCCACCAGTGCAGCCCCACCACGAGGCGGTGAGCCCGGTCCGGGTCGTACCCGTCCGGCACGTCGAGGCGGAACGAACGGGCCTGCCCGCCGCTGTTGATGGTGTGGTTCCCCGTGGTCAGGCCTGCGGGCTGACCGCAACCCTCGGTCGCGGCCTGTGCGGCGCTCGTCTGCTGCGCCGTGGTGCTCGGCGACGTCGCCGAGACGGGTGCGTAGGCTCCGCCGAGGACGAGCAGTGCCGCTGCGGTCGACGACAGCAGCGCCCGACGGCCTCGGGTCCTGATGGGTTGTCGCATGATGACGCTCCCTCCGGTGGGGTCCTCGGCGACGCTGCCGGGACGGTGACGCGGGGCCGGAGCCGGCCTGGTCCGCGCCATCCAAATGTAACGTTAAACGCACGCGCCGAAAGGGCATGAAACGGTTCGGGCGACGTCCTGGCGGTCGACTAGGCTCCCTGACGTGCCGCACCTCGTCCTCGCCTCGAAGTCCCCCGCCCGCCTCGCCACCCTGCGTGCCGCGGGCATCGACCCCGGCGTCGACGTCTCGCACGTCGACGAGGACGCCGTGCTCGCCGCCGCGCGCGGACGCTTCGACGACCTCGGCCCCGCCGACGCCGTGCTGGTCCTCGCGCAGGCCAAGGCCGAGGAGGTCGCCGCGCGCACCGAGGGCGCGCTCGTGCTCGGCTGCGACTCGATGCTCGAGATCGACGGCGAGATCGTCGGCAAGCCCGGCACCCCCGAGATCGCCCGCGAGCGCTGGCGGCGCATGCGCGGCCGCTCCGGCGTGCTGCACAGCGGGCACTGGGTCGTCGACTGCCGGGCGGACGACGACGGCGGCACGGCGGCCACGCTCGGCGGCTCCTCGTCGACGACGGTCTACTTCGCCGACCTCGACGACGCCGAGATCGACGCCTACGTGGCGACCGGCGAACCGCTGCAGGTGGCCGGGGCCTTCACGATCGACGGGCTCGGCGGTCCGTACGTCGAACGGATCGAGGGTGACCACCACGGGGTGGTGGGTGTGAGCCTGCCGCTGCTGCGCGAGCTCCTCGCCGAGATCGACGTGCCCTTCCATCTGCTGCGAGCGCAGCACGGCCCTTCCTGACGAAACCGCCAACGCGCCCTGTGCACCCGGCACGATCGGCCCACGGTCCATGTGGGATGTGTACAAACGCCTTCGATCCGCGTTGGCACCCGGCACAGACTTCCCCGGCCGGGCCGCACGGAGTGGCGGAGCGGGGACCTCGGCACGTTACCGTGAGCCGTGCCCACCATCACGAAGGTCCTCGTCGCCAACCGCGGTGAGATCGCTGTCCGCATCGCCCGCGCCTGCGCCGACGCAGGCATCACCTCCGTCGCCGTCTACGCCGACACCGACCGTCGGGCACTGCACGTGCAGCTCGCGGACGAGGCCTTCGCCCTCGACGGCACCCGCGCCGCGGACACCTACCTGAGCGCGGACAAGCTGCTCGACGTCGCCCGCCGGTCAGGAGCGGACGCCGTCCACCCGGGGTACGGGTTCCTGTCCGAGAACGCCGGCTTCGCCCAGGCGGTGATCGACGCCGGGCTGGTGTGGATCGGCCCGCCGCCCGCGGCCATCGAGTCCCTCGGCGACAAGGTGAGCGCGCGGCACATCGCGCAGCGCGCCGGCGCCCCGCTGGTCCCGGGCACCAAGGACCCTGTCGAGAGCGCCGCGGACGTCCGCGAGTTCGCCGCGGAGCACGGCCTGCCCATCGCCATCAAGGCGGCCTACGGGGGTGGCGGGCGCGGCCTGAAGGTGGCCCGGTCGCACGAGGAGATCGACGAGCTGTACGACTCCGCGGTGCGTGAGGCCGTCGCGGCGTTCGGTCGCGGCGAGTGCTTCGTGGAGCGCTACCTCGACAGGCCCCGGCACGTCGAGACGCAGTGCCTGGCGGACTCGCACGGCAACGTCGTGGTGGTCTCCACGCGTGACTGCTCGCTGCAGCGCCGGCACCAGAAGCTCGTCGAGGAGGCGCCCGCACCGTTCCTGACGGCGGAGCAGGAGGCGGAGCTCGACCGCGCCTCGCGCGCCATCCTCACCGAGGCTGGCTACGTCGGCGCGGGGACCTGCGAGTTCCTGGTCGGCACGGACGGCACCCTGTCCTTCCTCGAGGTCAACACCCGCCTGCAGGTGGAGCACCCCGTCACCGAGGAGGTCACCGGGATCGACCTCGTGCGCGAGCAGCTGCGGATCGCCGCGGGCGAAGAGCTCGGCTACGACGTCGCCACCGTGCGGGGGCACTCTCTCGAGTTCCGTATCAACGGCGAGGACCCGGCCGCCGGGTTCCTGCCCGCACCGGGCACCGTGACCACGCTGCGCTGGCCGTCCGGCCCGGGCGTTCGCGTCGACACGGGGGTGGTCGAGGGCGACACCGTCTCCGGCCTGTTCGACTCGATGATCGCCAAGCTGATCGTCACCGGCGCCACCCGGGCCCAGGCGGTGGAGCGCGCCCGCCGCGCCCTGCGCGAGCTCGAGGTCGCCGGGATCCCCACGGTGGTCCCGTTCCACCGCGCCGTGCTGGATTCCGAGGACTTCGTGCCCCGGGAGGCCGACACCCCGTTCCGCGTGCACACCCGCTGGATCGAGACCGACTTCGCCGACGCCGTCGTGGCCCTCGGGCCCTCCGACCCGCCGATGGCCGAGGCGGCGACCGAGGGGCCCGAGGAGCCTCCGGAGCGGGTGGTCGTCGAGGTCGGCGGGCGCCGGCTCGAGGTGGTCCTCCCGGCCGGGCTCGGCATGGGCCGCGCCGGTGGCACCGGCAAGGCCGCTCGCCGTCCTGCCCGCCGCGCAGCCCGGGGCGGCAGCGGGGGCGCGAGCGGCACCACGCTGGCCTCACCCATGCAGGGCACCATCGTCAAGGTGGCTGTCGCCGAGGGCGACGAGGTCGTCGAGGGCGATCTCGTCGTCGTGCTCGAGGCGATGAAGATGGAGCAGCCGATCACCGCCCATCGGGCAGGGACCATCAAGAGCCTGAGCCTCGCCGCCGGCGCCGGCGTCTCCGCCGGTTCCGCCATCTGCGAGATCGCCTGATCGACGTGTCCGGCGGCGCGCACCACCGGCACCCCGGCGACGGCTGGGTGCAGTGCGGGGACCACCGCCACTGGGGCCTGCACGGCGCAGCGGGGCTGTTCCTGGTGCGCCGGGCCGCACCCGCCCCCGACGGCACGCCCGGACCCGTGACCGACGTCGTCCTGCAGCACCGTGCGGCGTGGTCGCACCACGGCGGGACGTGGGGCATCCCGGGCGGGGCCGTCTCCCCCGACGAGACGCCGACCCAGGGGGCGCTGCGCGAGGCCGCCGAGGAGGCGGGCATCGATCCCGCCTCCGTGCGGGTGACCGCCGAGCACGTGCTCGACCACGGCGTGTGGACCTACACCACGGTGCTCGGCGAGACCGTCTCCGGAGAACGCACGCCCGTCGAGGCCACGGACCCGGAGAGCATCGAGGTGCGCTGGGTGCCGGTCGGCGAGGTCGCCGGCCTTCCCCTGCACCCGGGCTTCGCCGACGCCCTGCCGCACCTCGCGCGCCTGCTCGACACGGACCGGCAGCGCCGGCCCTGACCCGCTGAGCGCTCAGCGCGGGGTGAGCTGGCCGTGCAGCACGCGTGCCGTCTCGCTGATCGTCCCCGACAGCGACGGGTAGATGGTGAACGTCTCGGCGACGTCGTCCACCGTGAGCCGGTGCGTGACCGCGAGCGTCACCGGGAAGATGAGCTCGCTCGCCCGCGGGCCGACGACGACGCCGCCCAGGACGGCACCCGCCTCCGGGTGGGCGAACAGCTTGACGAAGCCGTCGTGGACGCCGTGCATCTTGGCCCGCGGGTTGCGGGCGAGCGGCAGCGTCGTGGTCACGTAGCGCGAGCCCTGCGAGCGCAGCTCCTCCTCCGAGTAGCCGACCGTCGCGATCTCCGGCGCCGTGAAGATGTTCGCCGCGACCTTGCCCAGGTGCAGCGGGGCGACGGCGTCGCCCAGCGCGTGCGCCATCGCGAGGCGGCCCTGCATGGCGGCGACCGACGCCAGCGGCAGCACACCGGTGCAGTCACCGGCCGCATAGACGCCGCGCACCGACGTGCGCGAGACACGGTCGACCTGGATGTGCCCGGAGTCCTTCAGGAGCACGCCGGCCTCCTCGAGGCCCAGACCCGTGGTGTTGGGGACGCCGCCGACGGCGATCAGCACGTGGGAGCCCTCGACCACGCGGCCGTCGGAGAGGGTGACGGCGACGCCGTCAGTGGTGCGCTCGGCGGCCGCGGCCCGCGAACGTGACATGACCGTCATCCCGCGGCTGCGGAAGACGCCCTCGAGCAGCTCGGCGGCGTCCTCGTCCTCACCGGGGAGCACGCGGTCGCGCGAGGACACCAGGACGACCTCGGAGCCGAGTGCGAGGTAGGCACCGGCGAACTCCGCCCCGGTGACGCCGGAGCCGACCACGATGAGCTTCTCGGGCAGCTCCGCGAGGTTGTACAGCTGCGTCCAGGTGAGGATGCGCTCGCCGTCGGGCTCCGCGGTGGGCAGGGTGCGCGGCGTGGCGCCGGTGGCGAGCAGCACGATGTCCGCGTCGAGCGTGACCTCAGGTCCGCCGTCGGACGGCGCGACGGCGACCCTGCTGGGTCCGTCCAGGCGGCCGCTGCCGTCCATGATCCTGACGCCCTCGCGGTCCATGCGAGCCCGGATGTCGGCGGACTGCGCCGCGGCGAGGGCCAGCACGCGCTTGTTGACGGCCTGGAGGTCCACGAGAGCGCGCCGTGCGTCCGGGTCGTCGCCCGGCGTCACGCTGCCGCCGGTCCGGATGCCGAGCTCGGGCGCGGACTCCGCGATGGTCAGCCACTCGGCCGTGGCGATGAGCGTCTTGGAGGGGACGACGTCGGTCAGGACCGTCGCACCGCCCATGCCCGAGCGCTCGACGACGGTGACGTCGGCCCCGGTGCGGCGGGCGACCAGGGCCGCCTCGTAGCCTCCCGGGCCGCCACCGATGACGACGACGCAGTGGTTGGGTCCGGCAAGGATGCTGTTCTCTGCAGACACGGGTGCCATTGTGTCAGCACCGGCGGGCCCCTGCGGGCAGAGATAGTCTCGGGTCCATGAGCACCACACCTGCTACGACGCCGGACCTCGACGACCCGAGGACCGATCCGTTCGACGTCGCGCGCGCTGCCGCGGACCACATCGCCGAGGCCACCGGGGTCGCCGGGCACGACGTCGCCCTCGTCCTCGGCTCCGGCTGGGGCGGCGCGGCCGAGCTGGTCGGCGACGTGGTCGCCGAGCTGCCGACGCACGAGATCCCGGGCTTCGCCCGCGCCGCGGTGGTGGGCCACGCCTCCACGACGCGCTCGATCCGCGTCGAGCGGCCCGACGGTTCGACCCGGCACGCGCTCGTCATCGGCGGCCGCACCCACCTGTACGAGGGTCGTGGTGTCCGGCGGGTGGTGCACGGTGTGCGCACGGCGGCGGCGACCGGCTGCGAGTCGGTGGTCCTGACGAACGGGTGCGGCGGCCTGCACATGGCGTGGCGCCCCGGGCAGCCGGTGCTCCTGCGCGACCACCTCAACCTGACCGCGACGTCGCCGCTCGAGGGCGCGACGTTCGTCGACCTCACCGACCTGTACTCCCCGCGCCTGCGCGAGCTGGCGCAGGGCGTGGACCCGGAGCTGCCCGAGGGCGTGTACGCCCAGTTCCCCGGACCGCACTACGAGACCCCCGCCGAGGTGCGGATGGCCGGCATCATGGGCGCCGACCTGGTCGGCATGTCGACCACCCTCGAGGCGATCGCGGCGCGGCACTCCGGCATGGACGTGCTCGGCATCTCCCTCGTGACGAACCTCGCGGCCGGGATCTCCCCGCAGCCGCTCTCCCACGAGGAGGTCCTCGAGGCGGGCCAGGCCGCAGGCCCCCGGATCAGCGACCTGCTCGCGAACATCGTCAAGGCGCTGTGAGGAGGGCGTGATGACCGAATCGACGGACATGCTGCTGGACCGCGTCGAGGAATGGATGCGCCACGACGTCGACGACACCGACGTCGCCGAGCTGACCCGGCTCGTCGAGCACGCGACGGCCGACGACGGTGCACGGCACCCGACGGCGCTCGCCGAGCTGCGCGACCGCTTCGCCGGCACGCTGCAGTTCGGGACGGCCGGGCTGCGGGGCGCGATGGCCGCCGGACCGAACCGGATGAACCGGTCCGTGGTGATCGCCGCGGCGGCCGGGCTGGCCGCCTACCTCGCCGACGTGCTCGGTCCGGGCGCGGGGCCGCGCGTCGTCGTGGGCCACGACGCCCGCCACCGGTCGCAGGACTTCGCCCACGACACCGCTGCCGTCCTCTCCGCGGCCGGCGCCGAGGTGCTGCTGCTGCCCGGCCCGCTGCCCACCCCGGTGCTCGCCTTCGCGGTGCGGCACCTGTCCGCCGACGCGGGCGTGATGGTGACCGCGAGCCACAACCCCGCCGCCGACAACGGCTACAAGGTGTACCTCGGCGGGCGGGTCGTCACCGACGCGGGGCAGGGTGCGCAGATCGTCCCGCCCCACGACGCGTCGATCGCGGAGCGGATCGCCGCCGTCGGGCAGCCGGACGAGGTCCCCCGGGCCGAGGACGGCTGGACCCTGCTGGACCACGACGTCGTGGACGCCTACCTCGCCTCGGTGCGGGGCGTCACGACGCCCGACCCCGTGGCCGCGGACGCGCTCCGCGTCGTCACGACGTCGCTGCACGGCGTCGGCGGCCGCACCCTGGCCCGCGCCCTCGCCGACGCGGGATTCAGCCAGGTCGTGCCCGTCGAGGAGCAGTCGTTCCCGAACCCTGACTTCCCCTCGGTGTCGTTCCCCAACCCGGAGGAGCCCGGGGCCATGGACATGGCGCTCGGGCTGGCCGTCGACACCGGTGCCGACCTGGTGATCGCCAACGACCCGGACGCCGACCGGTGCGCCGTCGCGGTGCTCGACGTCACCCAGGGGACGCACCTGGGCGTGGAGACGGCGCGCTCGAGCGGCTGGCGCATGCTGCACGGCGACGAGGTGGGGGCGCTGCTCGGCGCGGAGGCCGTGCGGCGTGCCTCCGGCAGCGTCGACGCCACGGTCGCGTGCTCGGTGGTCTCCTCCCGGCTGCTGGGCCGCCTGGCCGAGGACGCCGGCGTCGCGCACGCGACGACCCTGACCGGGTTCAAGTGGATCTCCCGCACGCCCGGCCTGGTGTTCGGCTACGAGGAGGCGCTCGGCTACTGCGTCGACCCGGCGCACGTGCGCGACAAGGACGGCATCAGCGCCGCCGTCGTCGTGGCGACCCTCGCGGCCCGGCTCAAGGCGTCCGGACGGACGCTGGTCGACGCGCTCGACGACATCGCCCGCGCGCACGGGCTCTACGTCACCGACCAGCTCGCCGCGCGGTTCGACGACCTGGCGCAGATCCCCGGGACGATGTCCCGCCTCCGCTCCGCCCCACCGTCGTCGCTGGGCGGTTCGCCCGTGCGTACGGTCGCGGACCTGTCCGACGGTTACGAGGGGTTGCCGCCCACGGACGGCATCCTGCTGCTGGCCGAGGACCGCACACGGGTGATCGTGCGACCGTCGGGCACCGAGCCCAAGGTCAAGTGCTACCTCGAGGTGGTCGCGGACGTCGCACCGGACGCGTCCGCGTACGACGTCGGCAAGGCCCGGGTCGCGGCGCACGAGCGGCTCGACGCCCTCCAGCGCGAGATGGCGTCCGCCCTCGGGCTCTGAGGGTGCCGCCGCGCCTCGTCAGCGAGGCGCGGCGAGCTCGGCGTCGTCCTGCGCCACCTCGGCCTTCCACCGTGGCTTCGCGGCCCGCCACGCCTCGTCGTCGTGCCCGCGGCGCCAGTACCCGGAGGCGGACAGCCGGTCCTTGTCGACGCCCAGCTCGGCACGGACCCAGCGGCGCAGCTCTCGCACGACCGAGGCCTCACCGTGCAGGAACGCGTGCGGCACACCGGTGGGCAGCCGGCCGGCCGCGTGCGCTGCACGCACCGTGTCGGTCAGCTCGGCCGCGCCACGGTGGACCCACGTGAGCCGCAGGTCCGCGTCCGTGACGATCTGCTGCTCGTCGGCCGGGCCGGGGACCTCGACGAAGGCGTGCGCGACGGCTCCCGGCGGCAGCGACTCCACGGCCGCCGCGATCGCCGGCAGCGCGGCGTCGTCCCCGACGAACAGGTGCCAGGGCGCCTCCGGGTCCGGGGCGTAGCCGCCGCCCGGGCCGAGGAACGTCACCGGGTCTCCGGGTCGAGCCCGGGCGGCCCAGGGGCCGGCGAGCCCTTCGTCCCCGTGCACCACGAAGTCCACGTCCCACTCGCCGGCGCGGACGGCCCGGACGGTGTAGGTGCGCACCACGGGACGGGACCCGGGCGTCGAGGGCTCGCCGACCACGAGCTTGAGGTACAGGTCGGTCACCGCGGGCCGGTCGATCGCGTCGAGTGCGTCCCCGGCGAACGTGAGGCGGACCATGTGCGGTGTGAGCCAACGCACGGCCGAGACGGTCGCGTGGTGCGGGGTGCGCCGCCCGGCCGGCGGGCCGTCCGGGCGCTGGGTCGCTGCAGTCATCATAGGTAAGCCTAACCTCCTTCGCGGTCAGGTCCGCGCGAGGCGTCGCACGGTGGACCGCACGAACCAGGCGGCCGAGAGCACGATCACCACGGCGACGGCGAGCAGCGCTCCGGTGCCCGCCCCCGCCCCGCGGTACGCCGACCACGCGAGAGCGACGACCATCAGCCACCCCCGCACGAACCACGCTGCGACGATCAGCGTGGAGGCGTCACCACCACCCGGCACGCTCACCGGCGTGAACAGCTCGGTCGGGACGGTCGTCGCGCCCGCGACCCAGCACCGCACGGCGAGCACCAGCACACCCGTGGTCACCGCGACCACGACCGCCGTGGCGCCGTCGTCGGGCAGGCCGGCGAGACCGACGGGGACCGCGAGCGCCAGGCCGGCCCCGACCGCGACGACGCCGAGCGCCGTCGGCACCACCAGGTGTGCCGCCACGAGGCGGCCGACGCCGCCGGGCAGCAACCCGCCCGGCCTGGCCTGGGAGGCCATGTCCCGCAGGCCGGACGCCCAGGACGACGTCGCCGCGTACAGCACGGCCGCTCCCAGGACGACGCCGAAGGCAGACCCGGGGCCTTCCGGCGACGGGATGCTCACCAGGACCAGCAGCGTGCCGCCCGTCCCCGCCACCAGCGAGCCGAGGACGGTCCACGCCCGCCGGCGCAGCCCCAGCAGGTCCCGCGCCACCACGGGCGCCCGGTACAGCAGCGGGGGCCAGAGCGTCCGGCGGCGGCCGTGCAGCCGCACCGGGCCCAGCAGGTCGGTCAGGCCGCCCGCCTCCCCGCCGATCAGGGCCTGGGACGTCGCGACCGTGTTGCGCTGGGCCGCCGCGGTCGCGTCGACGTCCATCTCGGTGGGCAGCACACGCACCGTCAACCACACGGCGAGGAGCGCCGCCACACCGGCGACACCCAGCAGGCCCGGTCCGGGCACGGTCGCCAGCGAGCACGCGACCCCGGTCGCCGCGGGATCCGCGCAGACCTGCCCGACGGCGGTACGCACCTGCGGGGCGACGACCTCCAGCACCGGTGCGAGCACTCCCAGGCCGAGCAGCACTCCTGCGGTCCGCCGCGCCGCCGTGCGCCAGCGCGGCGCCTGGGCCGCCACGCCCAGCATCAGCGGGACCTGGACGGCGAACCCCGCCAGCAGCGCCCAACCCGCCACGTCCGCAGGGCCGACGCCGTCGGCGGGCACCACGCCCGCACCCCCGGCGAGGCCCAGCGCGCCCGCCGCGAGAGCGGACCCCCCGAACGCCGCGACGACCGCCGCGCCGACGGCGAGCAGCACGACCCGCCGCCAGAGCACCGCCACCGGCGGGAACTGACCGGCGAGCACGAACGTCGCCTCGGACGGGCTGGTCCACAGCGGTCCGCCGGCGCGGGCGGCGTTGACCGCCAGGAGTGCGAGGACACCGCCGACGCACAGCCCGACCACCACCAGGCCGTCGAACGAGCTCGAGCTCCACCGCTCGGCCGCCACGGCACCCTCGCCGCCGCCCGCACCGCCGAGCGGGACGCCCACGACGGACAGCGCCGCCCACAGCATCGGTCCGTAGACCAGGGCCAGGAGGACGACGCCGTAGACGAGATAGACGCGGTCGCCCGGGTCCGCGCCGGACGCGGCCGCGCGAGCCAGCGCAGAGCGGCGGCGCAGCCGGCCCAGCCAGCGCCGCCACGGCGTGTAGAGCACGCGCGCAGGGCCCGCGTCGTCCGGGTCCGCGCTGCCCGTCCCGGTGCCTGCAGGAGCGCTCATCGCTGCCCTGGCTCGGCGAGCTCGACCACCTGACCGCGGGCCGCGACGTCGTCGCGCAGCCCGCTGTCGTGGGTCGCGACGAGGACGGTCCGTCCGGCGTCGAGGGCACGCCCGACGAGACGGCGTGCCACGGTGCGCCACCGGGCGTCGAGACGCTGCTCGGGCTCGTCGAGCAGCACGAGCCGCGCGGGCCGGTAGAGCGTGGTGGCCAGCGCGAACAGCTGGCGCTCCCCCGACGACAGCTCGGACGGGAACTGGTCGCGCACACGGTCCAGCTCGGCCTCGGCCAACGTCTCGGCGACGTCGGCCAGCGTGTGCCTCCCCGCCCAGGCGGAGCTGACCAGCCGCAGGTGCTCCGCCACCGTCAGGTCGCGGTAGGTGGGTAGCCCGCCCATGAGCAGCGTGACGTCCTCGCGCCGGCGCAGCCGGGCACGCGCCGCCGTCATCCCGAGGGTGCGCACGCTGCCCGACGTCGGTTCGTCCGCCCCGGCGACGAGCCCCAGCAACGTGGACTTGCCGCTCCCGTTGGCCCCCACGACGGCGGCGGCCTGGCCCGCGTGCAGCGTCAGGGACGTCGGGGCGAGCACCTGCACGCTGCCGTGCGTCCGCGTCGCCTCACGCACCTCGACGAGCGGTTCATCTGTGTCGGCGCTGGTCATGGCGCCGACGCTAGGTCGTGTCCCCCGAATCTTCGGTGAGGCGCGCGGCGGGCCGTCCGGCACAGCCTCGCGGTGACCTGCATCACGGCCTCTGCCCCTCGCTTCGAGCGGCGGCCAGCACGGCGGCAAGGCCGTGCTGCAGGTCCCTCACGAAGTATTCCGGCACCTCCAAGGAGGGAAAGTGGCCCCCGGACTCGGGCAGGTTCCAGCGGACGATCTGTCGATACCGCTCCTGGGCCCATGCTCGCGGGGTGCGGGACTCGACGTCACCGGGGTACAGGGTGATGGCTGACGGGACGTCCACCCGGAGGTCCGGGTCGAGCGAGTGAGGGCTCTCGGCGTAGATGCGTGCGGCCGACGCACCGGTGCGCGTCAGCCAGTAGAGCGTGACGTCGTCGAGAATCCTGTCGCGGGAGATCGTCTCGAACGGGCTGTCCTCGGTGTCCGACCACTCGGCGAACTTGTCGACGAGCCACGCGAGGAGCCCGACCGGTGAGTCGACGAGCGAGTAGCCGATGGTCTGGGGCCTGGTCGCCTGCTGCTTCGCGTACGCCCTGTGGTTCTGCCAGAAGTCTCGTGCCTCCTCGACCGTCGTGCGCTCGACTGCCGTCAGAGACTCCGTCGTCATCCCCGGCGGTGCCGGCGCGAACGTGGTGTGGATGCCGAGGACGTGCTGCGGGAAGCTGCCGCCGAGGATGGTCGTGACGTTTCCTCCCCAGTCACCGCCGTGCGCGACGAATCGGTCGTATCCCAGCCTCCCCATCAGCTCCACCCAGGCGGCTGCGATCTTCTCGACCCCCCACCCGGCCGTGCTCGGCCTGTCGCTGTAGCCGAACCCCGGGAGCGACGGGGCCACGACGTGGAACGCCGGTGCGCCGGCATCCTGCGGGTCCGCCAGCTCGTCGACCACGTCGACGAACTCGGCGACGCTGCCCGGCCAGCCGTGCGTCATGATCAGCGGGGTGGCATCGGCGCGCGCGGACCGACGGTGCAGGAAGTGGATGCCCAGCCCGTCGACGGTCGTGCGGAACTGACCGATCCGGTCGAGGCGCGCCTCGAAGGCCCGCCAGTCGTACCCGGTGCGCCAGTAGTCCACGAGGTCGACGAGGTCGGCGAGCGGAACGCCCTGCTCCCAGCGCCGAGGGCCGGGCGCGGAGCGCACGACGGTCTCGGGCTCCGGCAGCCGCGCCGTCGTCAGTCGCGCGCGCAGGTCCTCGAGCTCCGCGTCGGGCGCGTGCGCTTCGAAGACGTGCACGTCGTCGGCTGATCGGACCACAAGACCCCCTGGTGTCTCGGCAGTCAGTAGCCGCCGTCGGTCGCGGACGCCTCGTCGGCGGCCGCGGCCCCGTCAGCGACCTCGTCGAAGCCCGCCAGGACGGCCGCCGTGCCGGACAGCCCCAGGCGGGTGGCGCCCGCGGCGATCATCGCCTGGGCGTCGGCGAGCGTGCGCACCCCGCCGGAGGCCTTGATCCCCAGCCGGCCGCCCACCGTTCGTGCCATCAGCTCCACGGCATGCACCGAGGCGCCGCCCGTGGCGTGGAATCCCGTGGACGTCTTGACGAAGTCGGCGCCCGCGGCCTCCGCGGCCCGGCACACCTCGACGATCTCGTCGTCGCTCAGCGCGGCGGACTCGATGATGACCTTGAGGACCTTGTCGGCCGGCACGGCGGCGCGCACCGCCGCCACGTCGGCCTGCACCAGGTCGAAGCCGCCGGCCTTGGCGACGCCGACGTCGATGACCATGTCGACCTCGTCGGCGCCGTCGAGCACCGACCGCGCGGCCTCCGCCGCCTTGATGTCGCTCGCATGCTTCCCCGACGGGAAGCCGCAGACCGTCGCCACCGCGAGCCGCCCGGCCGCCGCCTCGACGGCGTGCGCCACGAACGTAGGCGACACGCACACGGAGAAGACCTCGAGCCCGGCACCCTCCTCGACGAGCGCCGTGACGTCGGCGGAGGTCGCCTCCGGCTTGAGCAGCGTGTGATCGACGTACCGGGCCAGCTCGGCCCTCGTCGTCGGCGTCGGTGCGGCGGCGTTCATCGGGCGGCCCCCTCGATCTTCTGGAAGCCGGGCAGGATCAGCTCGTCGACGAGCTCACGGCGTTCGTCGTGGTGCATGAACGCGCTCCACGCGGCCGTGATGGTCACGTCCGCCAGGTCGTCGATGGTCCAGGCCGCCTCCGCGACGAGCCGGCGCATCTCGTGGGACATCGACGTGGCCGACATCAGGCGGTTGTCCGTGTTGAGGGTGACCGCGAAGTCGAGCTCCTTGAGCCGCGTGATCGGGTGCTCGGCGATCGACGACGCAGCCCCGGTCTGCAAGTTGGAGACCGGGCAGACCTCGAGGGCGATCTGGTGGTCACGCACCCAGTGCGCGAGCTCGCCGAGCTCCGCCGTCCCGGACCGGTGGTCGAACGTGATGTCGTCCGCGATGCGCACACCGTGGCCGAGCCGGTCCGCCTGGCCGAGGTGCACGGCCTGACCGATCGACTCCAGCCCGGCCGCCTCGCCGGCATGGATCGTCGTGGGGAAGTTGTGCTCCGCCAGGAACCGCCACACCTCGACGTGCCGGTCCGGGGGGAACCCGTCCTCCGGCCCGGCGATGTCGAAGCCGACGGAACCGGCACCGCGGTAGGCCACCGCGAGCTCGGCGATCTCGATCCACCGGTCGGTGTGCCGCATGGCGGTGACGAGCTGGCCCACCCGGATCGTCCGCCCCGCGGCCGCGGCCTCGCGTACGCCCTCGTCGATCCCGGCCTGCACCGCCTCGACCGTCTCGGGCAGGCTCATCCCCTGCTTCAGGTGCTGCTCCGGTGCCCAGCGCTGCTCGGCGTAGACGACGCCGTCGGCCGCCAGGTCCATCACCGCTTCCCGCGCCACGCGGGCGAGCGACTCCGGCGTCTGCATGACCGCGATCGTGTGGTCGAACGTCTCGAGGTAGCGCGGCAGCGAACCCGAGTCGGCCGCGTCACGGAACCAGGCACCGAGCGACGCGGCGTCGTCGGCCGGCAGCTCGTGGCCCACCTCAGCAGCCAGCTCGAGCACCGTCTGCGGGCGCAGGCCACCGTCGAGGTGATCGTGGAGGAGGACCTTCGGCAGGTCGGGGATCGCGTCGTGGAGCGCTTGCGTCATGCCCCCCAACCTACCGGTCAGACGGCGTCCGGGTCGTCCTCGGACGAGGTGACGATGCTCGCCTGCTCAGCGACGTCGGCCTCGGACGCCTCGCCGTCCAGGTCGGGACGGGGCGTCGCGGGGCGGTACTCGTCGGTCTCCTCCGGGTGCTCCGGGGTGGCAGGCGGCGTGCTCGACTCCTCGACGAGGTTCGTGGTGTCGTCCGGGGCTTCCAGGCCGGCGTCGCGCCAGGCGTCTGAGGGTGTCGTGCTCATGCCCCCATGCTGACCCCGATCGGTCCTCCTCGCGCGGCAGGACCGCCCAGACCACGTGCGGCCAGCCACCGAGCGCCCGGCCGCGGCTCGCCTGCGCCCCCGGGGCGCCGCCCGGCCCGCGCAGCGCGTCGACCGGCAGGGCGTGCATCGCGCCCGACGACGGCTCGTACAGTGTCGCGATCGGCCCGGCGGAGGTGTCCCGCACCGCCGTCAGGAGGACCACGTGGCGCGGTACGGCCGTCGTCGCGCCGTGGCCCAGGTCGCCGCCCGTGTACAGCGGCACCGGCACCCCCGCCGCCGCGGCGACGACGGCGGCACGCAGGACGGCTCGCGACCCCTCGGACGGTTCGTGACGACCGACCACCCGGTGCGTGTAGCGCACCGAGCCGAACCGCGCCTCACGGGCCGCACCCCACGGCGGGGTGCCGAGCCTGCGCGGCCAGACCCGGCGCGCACGGGCGTGGATCTGCCGCTGCAGCGCGGCGAACGCGTGCCGGGCACCGCGGGGGTCCCGGGCCAGTGCGAGCGCGGCCGCCGGGTCGCCCGCCAGGCGGAGCACCGCGAGCACCGCCGCCCCGCACGTGGTCTCGTCGACCTGGCGTGCCTCCGGCGCGAGCCGTCGCGGGCCTGGTCGTCCTGCTGACCGTGGCCCCGCCGTCAGCTCCGGCAGGAACAACGGGACCGGCCGGCCGGTCCGCGGGGCGCCCTGATCGCGGCCCAGCGGGTCGAGCACGCGCTCGCGCACCCGCGGGGCGGCGTCGCGCAGCGCGGACTCCACGGCGTACGGAACGCGTGGCGTGGTGCGCGCGCCCGCGCGCTGCGCGACCGGTGGGGGTACGGGGCCGCAGAACAGCCCCGCGGCCTCCAGGAGGTCGGTCAGCCGCAGCGCGTCCCGCCCCGCCCGCACGACGTCCGCCGCGTCAGTGGATCCGGTCGAGGACGATCGGGCGCCGCGGCACCGACGTGCCCGACGGCGCGACCTGCCACCCGTCGTCGAGCGCCGCCCGCGCCCGGGCGAACCGCTCCGGGGTGTCGGTGTGCAGGGTCATGACGGCCTGCCCGGCGACGACCTGCTCGCCCGGGCGGACGTGCACCTCCACGCCGGCGCCCGCCTGCACGGGGTCCTCCTTGCGCGAGCGTCCCGCCCCCAGGCGCCACGCGGCGACGCCCACGGCGTAGGCGTCGAGCGCGGCCAGGACGCCGGTCCGGTCCGCGCGGACCTCCTCGGTGTGCGCGGCCACCGGCAGCTCGGCGTCCGGGTCTCCGCCCTGGGCGCTGATCATCCGGCGCCACACGTCCATCGCGCGGCCGTCCTGCAGCGCGGCGCGGACCTCCGCCTCGGCCGTCGGTCGTCCCGCGGCGTCGAGCATCTCCACGGCCAGCGCGACGGTGAGGTCGACGACGTCCGCCGGTCCCCCGCCGGCGAGCACCTCGACGGACTCGCGCACCTCGAGGGCGTTCCCCGCCGTCCGCCCCAGCGGCACGGACATGTCCGTGAGCAGCGCGACCGTGCGGACCCCGGCGTCGGTGCCGAGCTCGACCATCGTGCGCGCGAGCTCGCGCGCGTCGGCGATCTCCTTCATGAACGCACCGGAGCCGACCTTCACGTCGAGCACCAGCGCACCCGTGCCCTCGGCGATCTTCTTGGACATGATCGAGCTGGCGATGAGGGGGATCGCCTCGACCGTGCCCGTGACGTCGCGCAGCGCGTAGAGCTTCTTGTCCGCCGGCGCGAGCCCGGCGCCGGCGGCACAGATGACGGAGCCGACGTCGTCGAGCTGGGCCAGGATCTCCGCGTTGCTCAGGCCCGCGCGCCAGCCCGGGATCGACTCGAGCTTGTCCAGGGTGCCGCCGGTGTGCCCCAGCCCGCGGCCGGACAGCTGTGGCACGGCCACCCCGAACACCGCCACCAGCGGTGCCAGGGGCAGCGTGATCTTGTCCCCCACCCCGCCGGTGGAGTGCTTGTCCGCCGTCGGGCGCGACAGCTCGGAGAAGTCCATCCGCTCGCCCGAGGCGATCATCGCCTGGGTCCACCGGGCGACCTCACCGCGGCTCATGCCGTTGAGCAGGATCGCCATGGCGAGCGCCGACATCTGCTCCTCGGCGACCGCGCCCCGGGTGTACGCGTCCACGACCCAGTCGATCTGCGCGGCGGACAGGTGGGCCCGGTCCCGCTTGGTACGGATGACGTCGACGGCGTCGAACGGTTCGTTCATCGGTTCAGGTCCTCCGGTCCGAACGCCTGCGGCAGCATCTCGGACATGGTGACGACGCCCCGCGGCGTCTCGACGAGCAGGTCGGGGCCGCCGTGCTCCCACAGGAGCTGGCGGCACCGCCCGCAGGGGGTGATCAGGTCGCCGCGGCCGGTGACGCACGAGAAGGCGGTCAGCCGACCCCCACCACCCGTGACGAGCGCCGAGACCAGGGAGCACTCGGCGCACAGCGTGACGCCGTACCCGGCGTTCTCGACGTTGCAGCCCACGAGGAGCCGGCCGTCGTCGGCGTAGGCGGCCGCCCCCACGGGGTAGCCCGAGTACGGCACGTACGCGCGCTGCGCGACCTCGTGGGCGGCGGCACGCAGGGCGTCCCAGTCCATGGCGGTCTCGTGCGATGCCACCGGCTACTCCTTGGTGTACGGGGTGGCGAGGGCGGCAGGCGGCCGGGACCGGCCGACGAGCCCCGCCACGGCGAACAGCGTGACGATGTACGGCAGCATGAGCATGAACTGGCTGGGCACGGGCGAGCCGACCACCGACAGCACGTTCTGCAGGTTCGTCGCGAACCCGAACAGCAGACCGGCCAGCGCCGCGCGGACCGGGTCCCACTTGCCGAAGATCATCGCGGCCAGTGCGATGAAGCCCGCTCCCGCCGTCATCTCACGGTTGAACTGGTTGATCGACACCACCGTGTAGAACGCGCCTCCCATGCCGCCCACGGCACCGGCGACGAGCAACGCCCGGTACCGCGTGCGCAGCACGTCGACGCCGACGGTGTCGGCCGCGCGGGGGTGCTCGCCGACCGCCCGCAGCCGCAGGCCCCAGCGGGTGCGGAAGAGGGCGTACCAGACGACCGCCACGATGACGAACATCAGGTACACGATGATCGTCTGGTCGAACAGCACCGGGCCGATCACCGGGATCCGGTCCAGGAGCGGGATCGGGATCCGCTCGAACCGGACGGTGGTGTTCAGCGTCGCCGTGTTCGGCACCAGGACCAGCGAGTAGAAGAAGCTCGTCAGGCCGATGACCAGCACGTTGAGCACCACACCGACGATGATCTGGTTGACGCGGTAGGTGATGGTGAACACGGCCAGCACCAGCGCGACCAGCGCCGCGGCGGCCATCGCGGCCAGGAGCCCGACCCACGGGCTCTTCGTCAGCGACCCCGCGATCGCGGCGGTGAACGCACCGGCCAGGAGCTGGCTCTCGATGGCGATGTTGATGGTGCCCGACCGCTCGCCGATAACGCCGCTCAGCGCCCCGTACACGAGCGGCACCGACAGCACGAGGGCGCCACCCAGGAGCCCGACCACGGAGAGGTCGCGCGGGCTGCCCGCCGCCGCCCACGCGAGGAAGCCCACGAGCAGGACTGCGGCGAAGACCGACGGCACCCACACCGAGGTGCGCCGGGCGCGCCGGGTGGCCCCCACCGAGAGCGCCACCATGACGGCGGCGAGCGCGCCGCAGATCCAGGCTGTGGCCATGCCGGGCACCACGTACACGGGGATCTGGAAGAAGTCGGTCGGCGTGGAGAGCGCGAACCTCGCGCTGCCCTCGTGCGGGGCGAGGACGAGCAGGAGCGCGTACAGGGCGAGGACGACCCCGAGCGAGATCGACGTCTTCCACGTGACGGTGCTCAGCGTGCGCGGGGCGTCCGGGGCGGCTGTCTTCCCGTCGACGGTGGCGGCGCTCATGCCGAGACCTCCTTGCGGGCGGTCTGCGACCGCTTCTTCTTCGGCGTGCTGCCCGGCTGCGGGAGCCGGAAGATCGCCCGCACGAGCGGCGGGGCGGCGATGAACAGCACGATGAGGGACTGCACGACCAGGACGATCTCGATGGGGATCCCCTCGGCCGCCTGCATGGCGGAGCCACCGGCCTTGAAGCCGCCGAACAGGATGCCCGCGCCCAGGACGCCCACGGGGTTGGAGTTGCCCAGCAGCGCCACGGTGATCGCGTCGAAGCCGATGCCGGCGTCGATGTCCGCGCCGAACCCGGTCGTCACGGTGCCGAGCACCTGCGTGATGCCGGCCAGGCCGACCAGGGCACCGGCGACGAGCATCACCGACACGGTGGCCCGCGGCACGTCGATGCCCGCGACCCGCGCCGCACGCGGGTTCTCGCCGACGGCCCGGTAGGAGAAGCCGACCGCGGAGCGGTTGAGCAGCCACCACACGACGACGACGGCGAGCAGCGACAGCACGAAGCCCCAGTGCAGGTTGTAGCGCTCGCCCAGCAGCGGAGGCAGCGTCGCCGACTCGGGGGTGGGCGGGGTCTTCGGGTTGGCCGAGCCGGGGGCCTGCATCAGGCCCGGCGTCGCCAGGAAGTACGACACGAGGTAGTACGCGACGTAGTTGAGCATGATCGTGACGATCACCTCGTGGGCACCGGTGCGAGCCTTGAGGAGACCCGCGATGCCCGCCCACAGCGCACCAGCGAGGATGCCCGCGACCATCGCGACGATCAGGTGCACCACGACCGGCAGGCCGGTGAGGCCGAACCCGACCCAGCCGGCAGCCGCCGCGGACACGAGCATCTGGCCCTGCCCGCCGATGTTGAGCAGACCGGCACGGAACGCGATGGCGACGCCGAGCCCCGCCGCGATCAGGGGCGTGGCGTTGGTCAGGGTCTGCGTCAACGGCCGGATCCCCGCGGCGAACGTGTCCGCACCGAAGTTGTACACGGCACCCTGGAAGAGCGCCGAGTAGGCACCGCCGACCGCCTCCGCGGCCGCCGTGAGCATGTCGCCCGGCCGCGCGAAGAAGTACCCCGCGGCCGCCTGCACGGCCTCGTCGGTGACGATGATCATCAGCGAGCCGGCGATCACCGCCAGCAGGATGGCGCCCAGGGAGACGGCCCAGCCGCCCGCGGCGACGCGTCGGAACGCGTCGCGCCAGCGGTCGTCCGTCTCCTCGATCGCCGGAGCGGCCTCCCGGGCCCGTTCCTGCTCCAGCTCCTCGGCCAGCCCGGGCTCGTGCTCGGCGGCGGCCCGCTGCGCGGCCTCGTCGAGCGGGTTCTCGGGTTCCTCGGCCGGGTGCCGGCCCGACGCGTCGCTCACGCGGCCTCTCCTTCGGTCTCGGGGGCGATGCCCGCCATCATCAGCCCGAGCACGTCGCGCGGGGTGTCTGCCGGGACGATGCCCACGACCTTGCCGCGGTACATGATCAGGATGCGGTCGGCCAGGGCCACCGCCTCGTCCAGCTCGGTGGAGACCACCACGACCGGGATGCCGGTGTCACGCGCGGCCACGATCTGCTTGTGGATGAACTCGATGGAACCCACGTCCACGCCACGCGTGGGCTGGGCGGCCACCAGGAGCCGCAGCTCGCGGGAGAGCTCGCGGGCGAGCACCACCTTCTGCTGGTTGCCGCCGGAGAGCCGGCCCACGGGCAGGTCGATGCCGATCGTGCGGACGTCGTACTCGTTCACCTTCTCGCGCGCGAACTCGTCGCGGGCCGCGAGCTGGAGGCTGCCGGCCCGCACGAAGGGCGGCCCGGCCGTCCGGTCCAGGATGAGGTTCTCCGCGATCGTGAACTCGCCGACCAGGCCGTCCGTGCTGCGGTCCTCGGGCACGAACCCGACGCCCGCGTCGAGGATCTGGCGCACCGAGCGACCTCGCAGCTCGTTGCCGTCGAGGCTGATCGAGCCGCTCCCGCCGGGGTGCAGCCCGAGCAGCGCCTCGGTCAGCTCCGTCTGCCCGTTGCCCTGCACTCCTGCGACCACGAGGATCTCGCCGCCGTGCACGGTGAAGCTCAGGTCGTCGACGACCACCTGGCCGTCCTGGCGTGCGACGACCAGGTTGCGCACCGCGAGCTCGTTCTCCCGCGGGCGTGCCGCCTGCTTGTCGACGGTGAGCTGGACCGCGCGCCCCACCATAAGGGAGGCCAGCTCGTTGTCGGACGCCGTGGGCTCCGCCTCACCGACGACCTTGCCGTGGCGCACGACCGTGATCCGGTCGGCGACCTCACGGACCTCACGCAGCTTGTGCGTGATGAAGACGATCGCCTTCCCCTCGTCGCGGAGCTGGCGCATGATCGACATGAGCTCGTCGGTCTCCTGCGGGGTGAGCACCGCCGTCGGCTCGTCGAAGACGAGGACCTGGGCGTCACGGCTCAGCGCCTTGATGATCTCGACGCGCTGCTGCACACCGACCGGGAGGTCCTCGACCACGGCGTCCGGGTCGACGTGGAACCCGAAGCGGTCGGCGGTGTCGCGCACCGTGGCGCGGGCCGACTCCAGGTCGAGCAGACCGGGGCCGCGCGTGACCTCGTGGCCCAGCATGACGTTCTCGGCCACGCTGAAGACGGGCACGAGCATGAAGTGCTGGTGGACCATGCCGATGCCGGCAGCCATCGCGTCACCGGGACCGTCGAAGTCCTGCACCTCCCCGTCGAGGAGGATCTCGCCCTCATCGGCGTCGTACAGCCCGTACAGGACGTTCATCAGGGTGGACTTGCCCGCCCCGTTCTCGCCGAGGAGACAGTGGATCTCCCCGGGTTCGACCACCAGGTCGATGTGGTCGTTGGCCACCAGCGCACCGAAACGCTTGGTGATCCCCCGTAGCTCGAGCCTCATCGTGGCGCGTCCACCTTCCTCACGATCCCCCGGCCAGCCTAGGCCGCACGGCGCGGCGGGACCCGGGTGAGATCCCGTGCCCCGCCGCGTCGGCGGTGATCTTCAGCTCCTCGTCACTGGTCCAGGTAGGACGTGACCTCGAGCTCGCCGTCGATGATCTGCTGGCGCAGCTCGTCGACCTCGGCCATGAGCTCCGGGTCGACCTTGTCCTCGAAGTCGTGCAGCGGGGCCAGGCCCACGCCCTCGTTCTCCAGGGTGCCGACGTAGGGCTCGGGGTCGAAGGTGCCCTCGCCCGAGGACTTCACGGCCTCGTAGGTGGAGACGTCCATCTTCTTGAGGATGGAGGTCAGCACGTACGGCTGCGTGGTCGGGTCGGTCTCGTAGAAGTCCGCGTCCACACCGATGAGCGCGACGTCGCGGCCCGAGTCCTCGATCGCGGCGATCGCGGACTGGTAGATCGGCCCGCCGACCGGGAGGATCACGTCGACGCCCTGGCCCAGGATGTTCGTCGCCGTCGTCTTGGCCGTCTCGTTGGCCGCGAAGCCACCGGTGAACGCGCCGTCCTCGCCACCGGCGTAGCCGATGACCTCGACCTCGGCGTCGTTGACCTCGTTGAAGTGCTCGACGCCCTGCTTGAAGCCGTCCATGAAGATCGTCACGGTCGGGAACGGCTGGCCGCCGAACGTGCCGACCTTGCCGGCCTCGGAGTAGCCCGCCGCGAGGTAGCCCGCGAGGAACGCGGCCTCGGCCGTGTTGTACAGCAGCGGCTTGACGTTCTCCGCGTCCGCCTCGCCGTCGAAGTCGTTGTCCGCGGCGTCGTCGACCAGGATGTAGTCGATGTCCGGGTTGCTGTTCGCCGACTCGACCGTGTCGGCCGAGAGCGCGAAGCCGACGGCGACGATGGCGTTGCAGCCCTCGTCCACCAGGGCCTGCACGTTGGGCTGGTAGTCGGTCTCCGACTGGGACTGGACCTCGTTGAACTGGGCCCCGAGCTCGTCGGCCGCCTTCTTGGCGCCCTCGAAGCTCAGCTGGTTGAAGCTCTTGTCGTCGAACCCGCCCTCGTCCGAGACGATGCAGGCGGTGAAGTCGGACTGCGCCGCGCCGTTCTCGGTCGATTCGCCGGTGGACTCCTCGGGGGCAGACCCGCACGCCGCGAGGGTCAGCGCGGCAGCGCCTGCGAGGGCGGTGAGCTGGATGGCTCTCTTCACCTGTCACTCCTGTCGATGAGGGTGGGTGAGCGCGGGCGCTCGCCCGTCTCACGATCAGAGACGGCAAGCGTAACCATCGCTCGGCGTCCTCGATGCCACCGGGGCCTCCCGTGGCCGAGTCGTTACCGAAGCGGTACGTCCGCGGCCGGGCCCGGACCGAGGACGAAACGTGCCAGCAACCTCGCCCCGATCCCGATCGCCCGCTCGTCGACGACCAGGTCACCCTGGTGGATGTCGTACCGCCGGCCGCCGGGGGTCGCGGTGCCGAGGCGTGCCATCGCGCCCGGCACCTTCGTCAGGTACCAGGCGAAGTCCTCGCCACCGAGCGACTGCTCGGTCAGGACCACTCCCTCCTCGCCCAGGACGGCGGCGCCGGCGGCCTCGAGCCGCGCGGTCACGTCGGCGTCGTTGTCGACCGGCGGGACGCCGCGGACGTGGTGCACGCTCACGTCGACGTCGTAGGGGGCCACGACCTGCTCGACGGCGTCGTGCAGCACCTGGCCGGCCTTCTCCCACGCGCGCACGTCCAGGCAGCGCAGCGTGCCCCGGGCGACCCCCGACATCGGGATGGCGTTGTGCGCGTTGCCCGACTCGACGGCACCCCAGGTCAGGTTGACCCCCGAGCGCGGGTCCAGCCGCCGGCCGAGCACGGCGGGCACCTGGGTGATCACCTGCCCGAGGGCGTAGACGACGTCGCCGGTCAGGTGCGGGCGGGACGTGTGCCCGCCCCCGGACGACAGCCGCACGGTCACGAGGTCGGACGCCGAGGTGATCGGCCCGATCCGGGTGCCGATGCGCCCGACGTCGAGCTTCGGCTCGGCGTGCACGGCCGCGATCCGGTCGACCCCGTCGAGCACGCCCTGGGCGATGACCTCGTGCGCCCCGCCGGGCATGGACTCCTCCGCGGGCTGGAAGACCAGGCGGGCACCGACGTCGAGCAGCCCTTCGGCGTCCAGCCGGGCCAGCGCGAGCCCCGCACCGAGCACGACGGCCGCGTGCACGTCGTGGCCGCAGGCGTGGGCGACGCCCGGCACGGTCGAGGCGAAGTCGCACCCGCACAGGTCGTCCAGGGGCAGCGCGTCGATGTCCGCGCGCAGCGCCACCCGACCCTGTCCGGGGACGTCCGGGCCGACGTCGCAGAAGAGCCCGGTCGTCTCGAGCGTCCGGGGTTGCAGGCCGGCCGCGCGCAGACGCTCCGCGAGCACCGCCGTCGTCCGAACCTCCTCGCGAGCGACCTCCGGGTGGGCGTGCAGGTCGCGCCGGACCGCGACGAGCTCCGGCTCGAGCTCGGCGACCACGGCGTCGAGACGCCCCGCCGCCGCACCGACGCCGCTCACAGCAGGTCCTCGCGGCCGTGGTCGCGCACCGCGTCGACCATGCGCCGCACCTGCTGGGCTCGCGCCCGCGTCGTCACCAGCAGCGCGTCCGGGGTGTCGACCACCACCACGTCGTCGATGCCGAGCAGCGTCACCGTGCGGCCGCTCGCCGGGACGACCACCGACCCCGCGCTCTGCACCCGCACCACGTCCGCGCCGTCGCCGAGGACCTTCGACCCGGAGTCGTCGTCCGCCGGCAGCAGCGCCGCGAGGGAGTTGAAGTCGCCGACGTCGTCCCAGCCGAACGAACCGGGCACCATCGCGACGCCGCCCGCCGCGGCCACCGGCTCGGCCACGGCATGGTCGATCGCGATCTTCTCCAGGCCGGGCCACACCTCGGCGAGCACCCGCGCACGGTCCGGGGTGTCCCAGGCGTCCGCCACGCGGCGCAGCCCGTCGTGCAGAGCGGGTCGCTGCTCGGCGAGGTGGCCCAGCAGCACGCTCGTGGACGCGACGAAGATGCCGGCGTTCCACCGGTACTCCCCCGAGGTCAGGTACTCCCGCGCGGTCGCGGCGTCCGGCTTCTCGGTGAAGCCCTGCACGTGCACCGCGCTCGGCGCGCCCGCGACGTCGAGCGGGCTCCCGCCGCGCACGTAGCCGAACGCGGTCGAGGGCCGGGACGCGGCGATGCCGACGGTCGTGACGTACCCGGAACGGGCCGCCTCCACCGCCTCGCGGACCGAGCGCTCGAACTCCCGGCTGCCGGTCACGACCTGGTCGGCCGCGAAGGAGCCGAGGACGACGTCGCCCGCACGGCGTTCCAGCACCGCCGCGGCCAGGCCGATGGCCGCCATGGAGTCGCGCGGGCTCGGCTCGGCCAGCACCTGGTCCGCCCCGACGCCCGGGAGCTGTTCGCGCACCGCGGCGACGTGCCGCTCACCGGTGACGACGAGGATCCCGTCGTCACCGGCCAACGGCGCGAGGCGGTCGGCGGTCGCCTGCAGCAGCGTCCGCCCGGATCCCGTCAGGTCGTGCAGGAACTTCGGGCGGTCGGCGCGCGAGACCGGCCAGAGCCGCGTGCCGGACCCTCCCGCCGGGACGACGGCGCGGAATCCGGGAATGGCAGACGAAGGCATGTTCGCAGCATAGTGACGGGTTCCCGCCGGCCGACACGAAGCCTGTGGAATGTGTCACAGAAACCGCGCAGAGACGCCGTTTTCGGACACTCCGTGACCCGATCGCGACTCGGTGTCACTACAGTGACTTCACGTAACCCGCCCGAATCCGCCAATGGAGGCTCCCCCGTGCCGACTGCTCCCGCTGGCACGCTCTACCGCGGCCGCGAAGGCATGTGGTCGTGGGTCGCGCACCGCGTGACCGGCGTGCTCATCTTCTTCTTCCTGCTCGTCCACGTGCTCGACACGGCGCTCGTGCGGGTCTCCCCCGAGGCGTACAACGCCGTCATCGGCACGTACCAGACGCCGATCATGGGGCTGGGCGAGGCCGGCCTGGTGGCCGCCATCGTCTTCCACGCCTTCAACGGCATCCGCGTCGCGCTGGTCGACTTCTGGTCCCAGGGAACGCGGTACCAGCGGGTCATGCTGTGGGTCGTCCTCGGCCTGTTCGTGGTGACCATGGCAGGGTTCCTGCCCCGCCACCTCTCGATCGTCTTCGGAGGCCACTGATGAGCACCCAGACCGCGATCCCCACACCGCGCTCCCCGTACGCGCGCCGCAAGACCACCCGCGGCAACTTCGAGCTGTACTCGTGGGTGTTCATGCGGGCCTCCGGCGTGCTGCTCGTCGTGCTCGTCTTCGGCCACCTGTTCGTCAACCTCATGGTGGGCGACGGCGTGCACGCCATCGACTTCGCCTTCGTCGGCGGCAAGTGGGCCAGCCCGTTCTGGCAGACGTGGGACCTGCTCATGCTGTGGCTGGCGATGATCCACGGCACCAACGGCGTGCGGACGATCATCAACGACTACGCCGAGCGGGACGCCACCCGCGGTGTGCTCAAGGTGCTGCTCTACCTGGCGTTCACGATCACCGTCGTGCTCGGCACCCTGGTCATCTTCACGTTCGACCCGTGCCCGTCCGACGCGCCGGCCGAGCTCCTCGCCTCGTTCTGCACGGCCTGAGCCCGCGCATCTCCCCAGCCCGCTGATCCACCACTCGCCGCAGGAGGCATCGGAACCGATGCAGACCCACCAGTACGACGTCGTCATCGTCGGCGCAGGCGGCGCCGGCATGCGCGCGGCGCTCGAGGCCTCGAAGGGGGCCCGCACCGCGGTCATCTCCAAGCTGTACCCCACGCGTTCCCACACCGGCGCCGCCCAGGGCGGCATGTGCGCCGCCCTGGCGAACGTCGAGGAGGACAACTGGGAGTGGCACACCTTCGACACCATCAAGGGCGGCGACTACCTCGTCGACCAGGACGCCGCCGAGGTCATGGCCAAGGAGGCCATCGACGCCGTGCTGGACCTGGAGCGGATGGGTCTGCCGTTCAACCGGACGCCGGAGGGTCGCATCGACCAGCGACGGTTCGGCGGACACACCCGCAACCACGGCGAGGCCGCGGTGCGCCGCGCGTGCTACGCCGCGGACCGGACGGGTCACATGATCCTGCAGACGCTCTACCAGAACTGCGTCAAGCAGGACGTCGAGTTCTTCAACGAGTTCTACGTGCTGGACCTGCTCACGGACCACGACCTCACCACCGAGGACATCGAGGACGGCGCCGAGGTCAACGCGACCGGTGTCGTGGCCTACGACCTCGCCTCGGGCGAGATCCACGTGTTCCAGGCGAAGGCGATCATCTTCGCCACGGGCGGCGCGGGCAAGATCTTCAAGACCACGTCGAACGCCCACACCCTCACGGGCGACGGGATGGCTCTCGCCTACCGGCGCGGCCTGCCGCTCGAGGACATGGAGTTCTTCCAGTTCCACCCCACCGGTCTCGCGGGGCTCGGCATCCTGCTCTCCGAGGCGGCACGTGGCGAGGGCGGCATCCTGCGCAACTCCGAGGGTGAGCGGTTCATGGAGCGCTACGCCCCCACCATCAAGGACCTCGCTCCGCGCGACATCGTCGCCCGGTCGATGGCGAACGAGGTGCGCGAGGGTCGCGGCGCCGGCCCCGACAAGGACTACGTGCTGCTCGACCTGACGCACCTGGAGCCGGCGCACATCGACGCCAAGCTGCCGGACATCACCGAGTTCGCGCGTACCTATCTCGGTATCGAGCCCTACACCGAGCCGGTGCCCGTGTACCCCACCGCGCACTACGCCATGGGCGGCGTGCCCACGAACATCGAGGGCGAGGTGCTCCGGGACGGCCACAACGTGGTCAAGGGCCTCTACGCCGCCGGCGAGGTCGCCTGCGTCTCGGTGCACGGGTCGAACCGCCTCGGCACCAACTCCCTGCTCGACATCAACGTCTTCGGCAAGCGCTCCGGCCGGTCGGCCGCCGCCTACGCCCAGACGGTCGAGCAGCACCTGCCGATCCCCGAGAACCCCACCGCACGCGTCGAGGCACAGCTCAGCGAGATGCGGGACCGCCCCGAGGGCGAACGGGTGGCCGAGGTCCGCAAGGCGCTGCAGGAGACCATGGACGCCAACGCCCAGGTCTTCCGCACCCAGGAGTCGCTCGAGCAGGCCGCGGCCGACATCCGCGAGCTGCAGAAGCGGTACAAGAACGTGTCCGTCCAGGACAAGGGCACCCTGTTCAACACCGACCTCCTCGAGGCGATCGAGCTGGGCTTCCTGCTCGACATCGCCGAGGTGACGGTGGTCGCGGCACTCAACCGCCGTGAGTCGCGTGGTGGCCACTACCGGGAGGACTACCCGGACCGCGACGACACCAACTACATGCTGCACACGATGGCGTACCGCCGTCCGACGTCGGCTCCCGACGCCGCCGACGGCCACGTCGAGGGCTACTTCGACCACGTCGAGGACTTCGGGGACTACAAGGTGGTCCTGGGGTCCAAGACCGTCACCCAGACGCGCTACGAGCCGATGGAGCGGAAGTACTGATGACTGCTGTTCTTGACAACACCGCGAACGCCGCTCCGGACGGACAGGCGGGCGCTGTCGCGTCCTTCGAGGTCACGCTGAAGATCCGCCGGTTCAACCCGGAGGTCTCCGACGAGGCGACCTGGGAGGAGCACACCGTCACCGCGCACGGGACGGACCGCGTCCTGGACGCCCTGCACAAGATCAAGTGGGAGCTGGACGGCTCCCTGACGTTCCGCCGCTCCTGCGCCCACGGCGTGTGCGGCTCGGACGCCGTGCGCATCAACGGCCGCAACCGGCTGGCGTGCAAGACGCTCCTCAAGGACGTCAACCCCGACAAGCCGATCACGGTCGAGCCGATCAAGGGCCTGCCCGTGATCAAGGACCTCGTGGTCGACATGGAGCCGTTCTTCGCCTCCTACCGCGAGATCATGCCGTTCCTCATCACCTCCGGGAACGAGCCGAGCCGTGAGAACATCCAGTCGCAGGCCGACCGCGACCGGTTCGACGACACGACCAAGTGCATCCTCTGCGCCGCGTGCACGTCGTCCTGCCCGGTGTTCTGGACCGACGGCCAGTACTTCGGCCCGGCAGCGATCGTCAACGCGCACCGGTTCATCTTCGACTCCCGTGACGAGGGCGCCACCCAGCGTCTGGAGATCCTCAACGACAAGGAGGGCGTGTGGCGCTGCCGCACGACCTTCAACTGCACCGAGGCCTGCCCGCGCGGCATCGAGGTCACCAAGGCGATCCAGGAGGTCAAGCGGGCGATGATCACCCGCGCCTTCTGAGTCTTTCGTCCGCTCGGCACGCCCGGTGTCGAGACGATGTGCACGGTCGCGTTCACGGGCGCTGCGCGCCCTCCACTTCGGGGATGACGACCGTGCACATCGTCTTGACACCGGGCTTCGTCGTCCGCCCCCGCGGCGGCGCGAGGTAGCGCACGTCAGCGCGAGGTAGCGCACGTCAGTAGTCGTAGAGTCCACGGCGGACGCCGCGGACGACGGCGCTGTAGGGGCGCCCGCAACCGCGGCCCCGGCGCACCACCCGGTCGATCTCGGCCCGACGGCGCATCCACGCCACCGTCTGCTCCGCACGCTCGATCTCGTCGAGCCGGGGCGGGTCGTAGACCCACGCGCACACGACGAGCAGCACGCGGGCGACGAAGTTGACCAGCAGCAGGATCGTCGCGAGCGTCACGAACGAGGCCAGGATGACATTGCGCGACGCGCTGGCCGTCACCAGCGAGGTCCCGGCCCAGCGCAGACCGCTGGTCGCGACGCCCGCGGCCAGGCAGCCGAGCACCAGGTCCCGCGTCCGGCGTGGTCGCACCTGGCCGACGACCCGGACGATCAGGTACACGAGCACGGCGTCGAGGAGTACCCCCACGACGAAGGTGCCGACCGCGAAGGCCCATCCCAGCACCAACGTGTCACCGAACCATCGGGTCACCAGCTGGTCCACCCTCTGGGAGACGATGCTCGCCGCCGCCGCGGTGACCAGCATGACCCCGAGGATGAGGAACCCCGCAAGCTGCCACACCTTCGAGAGCACCGGGTTGACGCCTACCACCGGGGCATCGAACATCGAGCGCACCGAGTGCCGCAGCGCCCCCATCACGCTGATCGCGGTCCACAGGAAGACGGCGGCGGCGACGACGGTCGTCCAGCTCCAGGCCGTCGCCCGGACGAGCTGGTCGGGATCGACCAGGCCCTGGTCGTCGCCCGGGCTCTCCTCGAGCAGACCGGGGACCCATTTGTCGATCTGTTCGTACACCTCGTTCTCGAGTTCCGCGTTGTTGCGGAGAGTGGTGGAGAAGACACTCACGCCGATCGTCAGGGCGGCGCCCAACGAGAACAGCGCCGAGTAGGCGATCCCGCCGCAGAGCAGATTCCCGCGGCGCGCCAGGTACCACTTGACGGCACGGACGGAACGCAGGTCGAACGCCCACTGGACGAGGCCGACCACCAGGTCACGGAGGCGGGCAAGTCTGTCGGGCACGCCCCGACCCTATCGAGCCGTCCCGCGGTCGGCAGGTCGGTCAGGCAGGGCGGTCATGAGTGGCCGGCGGCCGGGCTCCCCCGGAGGGTGAAGGCCCGTTGCGGCCGCCACACGCCGTCGTCGCCGTGCTCGTACATCGAGAGGGCCGAGACGTGGAAGACCGCCTCGAAGCCGCTCATCTCGTCGAACGCCCGGTCGAGCGCCTCGTCGGGTACCTCGTGGGCGACGGTGACGTGCGGGTGATAGTTGAACCGCAGCTCTTGCGCCAGCACGCCGGAACGGGCCTGCTCCTCCAGGAGCTCGCACTCTGCGATGCCCTCCGCGAGGGCGACGAACACGACCGGCGAGATGGGCCGGAACGTCGCCGTGCCACGCAGGTGGATGCGGAAGGGCGGCGTCTCGCCCGCGATCTTCTCCAGGTGCTCGCACACGGCGGGCAGCACCGACGAGTCGACGACCGTCGGCCCGATCACGGTGATGTGCGGCGGGATGGCGGCGGCCAGCGGGTCGCCGACGGCGGCACGCGCGTTCTGCAGCTGCGTGGCGTACGGCTCGGGGATCGCGATGGCGATCCCGATCCTGACCTGCTCGGGGCCTCGGGCGGGCAGCTTCACCGGGCGCCTCGAGGCAGCAGCCCGAACCGGTCGAAGTACCGGTCACGCACCTCACCGGCGATCTCGCGCGCCCGTGCCGCGCCGTCGTCGAGCACCTTGTCGAGCTGCGCCGGGTCGGCCAGGTAGGTGTTCGCGCGGTCCTGGAACGGCTCGAGGAACGCGACGACGGCATCCGCCAGGTCGACCTTGAGGTAGCCGTAGCCACGGCCGTCGTACTCGGTCGCGATCTCGTCGACCCCGCGACCCGTGACGGCGGAGAAGATGGTCAGCAGGTTGGAGATGCCCGGCTTCTTCTCGCGGTCGAAGTAGACCGCGTAGGACTCGTCGGCGTCGGTCACCGCCGACTTGATCGCCTTCGCAGCCTTCTTGGGGTTCTCGAGCAGCCAGATGACGCCCTTGCCGCCGGCATTGGACTTCGACATCTTCGCGGCAGGGTTCTGCAGGTCCTGGATCTTCGCCGTCGCGGTGACGATGTACGGGTCCGGCACGACGGCGGTCCCCGCGCCGAACCGGGCGTTGAGCCGCTCCGCGAGGTCACGCGTCAGCTCGAGGTGCTGGCGCTGGTCCTCGCCGACCGGCACCAGGTTGGCGTCGTAGACGAGGATGTCGGCCGCCATGAGCACCGGGTAGGTGAACAGACCGACGGTGGTGCCCTCGGTGCCCTGCTTGGCCGACTTGTCCTTGAACTGCGTCATCCGGCTCGCCTCACCGAAGCCCGTCTGGCAGCTCAGGAGCCAGGCCAGCTCCGTGTGCTCCGGGACGTGCGACTGCACGAACAGCGTCGAGCGAGCCGGGTCGACCCCGCCGGCGAGGTACTGGGCCGCCGTCGCGCGGGTGCGCTCGCGCAGGGCGACGGGATCCGGGTTGACCGTCAGGGCGTGCAGGTCGACCACGCAGTACAGCGCGTCATGGTCCTCCTGCAGCGCGACCCACTGCGTCAGGGCTCCGAGATAGTTGCCCAGGTGCAGCGAGGAGTCGGTCGGCTGCATGCCGGACAGGATGCGAGGCCGGGGCGCCGTCGGCGATCCCGGGACGGTGACGTCGGACATGAGGTTCATTCTGACAGGTCGGGAGGGCAGGCCGGAAACGCCGGACAGGTCGGTGCGCGGTGGGTGGTCGATCTCACGTGGCCTCGTCGTCGAACGGTGCGGGGCCAGCCGACGCGGCCACCGACGCGGCGCCGGCCGCGGCCCCCGCCGCGACGCCGTCGCCGGCATACCCGGCCGTGCGCGGCGTCGTGCGGGGCGCCGGCTCGTCGTCGAGCAGGGCCTCCTTCACGATGCGTCGCGGGTCGTACTGGCGGGGGTCGAGCTTCTGCCAGTCGACGTCCTTGAGCTCGTCGCCGAACTCGTCACCGATGCGCTCCTTCGCGCCCTGCAGGGCCGTCTTGCCCTGACGCACCAGCGACCCGAGCTGGCCGGCATAGTGCGGCAACCGCTCGGGGCCGATCAGCACCAGAGCCAGCACGATGATGACGACGAGCTCGCCGCCGTTGATCCCGAAGAATCCCACGCCGGACAGCCTAGCCCGCCGTCGATCCGGCCCGGTACCCGCTCACTCGCTCGGGCTCGCCTGCAGCACGAGGCGCACGTCGCGCTCGTCGTCCCCGCTGCGCACCCGCAGGGTCACCGCGTCGCCGGGCTGGCTGGCGCGGATCGCCACGATGAGCTCGTCGCTCTGCGCGACGGGGCGGCCGTCGATCTCCAGGATGATGTCGCCCGGTTGGATGCCGGCCACGTCGGCCGGGCCGTCGTCGGTCACCGGAGAGGTCCCCTGCTGCGCCTCCTCGGCGACCTTGACACCTTCGCCGGTGTAGCTCGTGTCGAGCAGCACACCGATGACGGGGTAGGTGGCGCGGCCGGACTCGATGAGCTGTTCGGCGGTCGTCCGCACCTGGTTGGCGGGGATCGCGAAGCCGAGCCCGATGCTGCCGGTCGCCTGCATGGCGCCGGGCGGCTGCGCGATGGCCGAGTTGATGCCGATGACCTCGCCGGCCGCGTTGACGAGCGGGCCGCCGGAGTTCCCCGGGTTGATCGCGGCGTCGGTCTGGATCGCGTCGATGAACGCCGTCGTCGCCTGGTCCCCCGCCTGCACGGGCCGGTGCAGCGCGCTGACGATGCCCGAGGTGACGGTCGAGTCGAGACCGAGCGGCGCGCCCACGGCGAGCACCTCGTCGCCGACCACGACGCCGTCCGAGTCGCCCAGCGTGAGCGGGGTGAGGCCGTCGACGTCGATCTTCACGACCGCCAGGTCGTAATCGGAGGTGCGGCCGACGACGTCGCCCTCGTGCTCGCTGCCGTCGGCGAGCACGACGACGACCTCACCCCCGCCCGTCCCGGCGGCCACGACGTGGTCGTTGGTCAGGACGTAGCCGTCCTCGCGCAGCACGAACCCCGACCCGCTGGAGCGGCTGTCGTCGGAGCCCGTGACCTCGAAGGACACCACCGACGGCAGGACCTCCGCCGCCGTGGCCGCGAGGGATCCCTCGGGCCGGTCGAACCCGGACGCCGCCTCGGCGTCGTCCGTCGCGACCGGCAGCCGGGCAGAGGTCTCGCCGTCGGACGTGGCTCCGGAGAGCCGGTCGCCGGCGAACCCCCCCACGAGGCCGACCAGGAGCGCGAGGACCAGGATCCCCGTGACCCGAGCGCCGCCGAGGCGGGCACGCGGGGCCCCCGGCTTCCCGTTCCCGGCCGACGGCGCGGTCTCGGTCGGCGCGGTCTCGGTCGGCGCGGACGCGAGCGGCCGGGACGACGTCGGCGGGGCCGACGGCGGCACCGGCGCGGACGGTGCCGGTTCGCTGCTGCCCGACGGCGGGGCCTGCGGACTGCTCCCCGCTGCGGCCGGGTACGGGGCCGGCGTCGGCGGCACCTCCACCGGTGCCGGGTCCGGCCGCCGGGCCGGCGGCTCCGGCGTCGCGAAGAGATCCGAGGAATCCTGGTGCGTCATGGGCGGGAGAGTGCTCCTGTCACGGTGGTCCAGCCGCGGGTGATCCGGGGCACGACCCCCGCATCGTAGGCATCGTCGGGGAACGCGGCGATCACGTCGACCAGCACCGCGTGGGGGACGTCGGTCGTCGCCTCGACCACCGTGTCACCCGCCTGCCACGCGACGTGCCACGGGTCTCGGGTCAGCACGTGCACGCCCTCCCGGCCGGGAACGTCCAGCAGCACCTCGGAGTCGACGACGTCGGCGAGCCGGCCCGGTCGTTCACGGACCACGACAGGTCCCTCGGGGCCCGCCAGGTGGATCTCGACGACCTCGCCGTCGGTCCTGACGTCGGTGAGCTCGTAGCCGGCGGGCAGCGCGCCCGGCGCGACGAACGCCTCGGGGTCCGGAGCGTCGGCGTCGGACACGCTCGTCGAGACCTCGTCCGTCCCGGCGAGCATGCTCAGCGCCGCGGCGCGGGACGTCTCCGGCGAGACGACGGGCGCCTGACCGAGCACGAACAGGGCACAGCCCAGCACGCCCGCACCGCTCGCCCCCACGAGGACCAGCCGACGACGTCGCCGACGACGCGCCGAGCCGGCGATGTCACCGGTGAGGGTGGACCGCCAGGCCTCCGGCGTCTGCCAGGTCGTGTCCCGGTCGGGTGCGCGCAGCGGGTCGTGGTCGGTCGACGGGATGGACGCGGACAGCGCGAGCAGCCGCGCCGTGAGCTCCGGCGCCGGCGCCACGTCGCAGGCCTGCGAGAGACGACGCCGGGCCGCCCGGGCGGACTCCAGCTCGGCCGCGCACAGGCGGCAGGCCGCGAGGTGGCAGAGCGCCCGGTCCGTCTCGGCCGGTCCGAGCTGGCCGTCGGCGAGGGCGCTGACCAGGTCCCCGAGGTGACCTCTCATCGCACCACCTCGGTGCGGCGATGCTCGAGCGCGTCGCGCAGCTGCGCCCGGGCGCGGTGGATGCGGGACCGGACCGTGCCGATCTTGATGCCCAGCGTCACCGCGATCTCCTCGTAGCTGAGACCTTCGATGTCGCACAGCACGACGGCGGCGCGGTACTCCGGCCGCAGGGCGTCCAGCGCCGCCTGCACGTCGTTGTCGAGGTGGGCGTGCTCGAACCCGCGTTCCGGCCGCGCGCGGTCGTCGGTGGCCTCGACCCGGGAGGCGTCCTCCCCCATGATCTCGAACCGGATGCGCTTCTTGCGCCGGACCTGGTCGAGGAAGAGGTTCGTGGTGATGCGGTGCAGCCACCCCTCGAACGTGCCGGGCGTGTAGCTGGACAGCGACCGGAACACGCGCAGGAACGTCTCCTGCGTCAGGTCCTCGGCGTCCTGCTTGTCGCCGGTCAGGCGGTACGCGAGACGGTACACACGGGCGGAGTGCTCACGGACGATCTGGTCCCACGTCGGCGGGACCCAGCCTGCGGCAGGGTCCGGCGCTCCCGGGTCGGTACGGTCTGAGGTCTCGGTCATCACCTGCATGGTCCCATGCGAACGTGTGAGCGCCCTGAGTGGTTCCCACGTACGATCACAGCGCATCAATTCGAGGGGGCCGCCATCACCATCGGGGTCGGAGCCCAGGACGACCCGACGGCCGCCTGGGCCTTCAGCGAGACGTACCTCGCCGAGGACGTGACGATCCTGCGCGCCCGCGAACGTGCGGCCGAGCTCGGTTGCACCACCGTCTCCCCCGGCACGGGAGCGCTCCTGCAGGTGGTGGCCGCAGCGGTCCGCGCCCGCGCCGTCGTCGAGATCGGGACCGGCGCCGGGGTGGCTGCGCTGTGGCTGCTCCGGGGGATGGCCCCGGACGGCGTGCTGACCACCATCGACCCGGAGTCCGAGCACCAGCGTGCCGCCAAGGTCGCCTTCGCCGAGGAGGGTGTGCCGGTGCACCGCACCCGGACCATCGTCCGACCGCCCCTCGACGTCCTGCCCCGGCTGACCGACAGCGCCTACGACCTGGTGCTGGTCGCGATCGACCCCCAGGCCTACGCCGACTACGTGGAGGCCGCGGTGCGCCTGCTCCGGCCCGGCGGCGTCCTCGTCGTCGTGGACGCCCTGCTGGGTGGGCGGGTCGCCGACCCGGACCGGCGCGACGAGACCACCGCGCTCGTCCGTCGCCTCGCCCAGGTGGTGCGCGACGACGAGCGCCTCACCCCCGCGATGGTGCCGGTCGGCGAGGGGACGCTGCTGGCGGTGCGCCGGTAGCGACGGGTCCTGGGCAGCACGACGGGCGCGGAGCAGGTGTCTGCTCCGCGCCCGTGAGTTCGTACGTCGTCAGCCCCGGGCCGACTCAGCCGGTGACGGCCTGGAGGGCCTCGCCCAGCTCGCCGGCCTCGGTGGCGTTCAGCTCGACGACCAGGCGACCGCCGCCCTCCAGCGGGACACGCATGACGATGCCGCGTCCCTCCTTGGTGACCTCGAGCGGTCCGTCGCCCGTCCGCGGCTTCATCGCAGCCATGTGTGGCTCTCCATTTCCGTTGTCCGGTTCCCCAACTGCCTCAGCCCGCCCGTCGCCCCGGCGACGGGTCAACGCTGCCGGTACGGCCACGCAGCTTGAGGCGTGCCTCACCATTCTACTGCGGGCGAGGTCGTCCCTCGGTCACGCCATCCCGCGCAGAGCCGCGCGGGGCGGCGCCTCGTCCCGGACGGCCGCCACCATCTCGAGCGCCTGCCGCGTCGCCGCGACGTCGTGCGCCCGGAAGACCCTGGCACCGTGCCAGGCCGCGAGCGCCGTCGCGGCCAGCGTGCCGGGCAGCCGGTCCGCAGGCGGCAGACCGAGGGTCTCCCCCACGAAGTCCTTGCGGCTGAGCGCCATCAGGACGGGGTACCCGAGCTCGGCCAGCGCCTCGGTGCGGCGCAGCAGGTGCAGCGAGTGCCACGTGTTCTTGCCGAAGTCGTGCGTGGGGTCCACGAGCACCGACGACGGGGGCACACCGCTCGCGACGGCCCGCTCGGCCGCGCTGCGCAGCCTCCTCAGCACGTCCTGGGTGACGCCGTCGCGCGGGTCCTCGCCGTCGAGCGTGCCGGCGGTGGCCGGGTACTCCACGCGCCAGGGGTCCGTGCGGGGCTGCGCCCCACCGGTGTGGGAGCAGACGACGCCCACCCCGGCCGCGCCCGCCACCTCGACGAGCGCGGGGTCGTGCCCGGCCCAGGTGTCGTTGATCAGGTCGGCCCCGGCGTCGACGGCGGCGCGGGCGACCTCCGAGCGCCACGTGTCGACGCTGACGAGCAGGTCGGGGACCTCGGCGCGCAGGCGTTCGACGAACGGCACGACGCGGTCGATCTCCTCCGCGACGCCCACCTCGGGCCCCGTACCGGCCCGCACGCCGCCGACGTCGAGGATCGCCGCGCCGTCGTCCCAGGCGACGTGCGCGGCCTCGAGGGCGGGGCCGTCGTCCGCGAACCGGGCGGGCGCGTAGAACGAGTCACTGGTCCGGTTGACGATGGCCATGACGACCGGCCGCACCACGCCGTCCGACTCCCGGCCGACCTCGCGGCCGCGCAGCACGAGCGGCGCGCCCGCGGGCGGGATCACGAGCGGAACTCGGCGGCGAGCGCCCGGCCCCGCTCGACGACGTACTCCACCGCGTCCTGCGCGGAGTCGGTGAGGTGCAGCAGGTCGAGGTCGGTGGGGTTGATCATGCCGCGGTCGACGACGGCGGTGCGCACCCACTCGAGCAGGCCGCTCCAGTACTCGGTCCCGACGAGCACCAGCGGGAACCCGGTGACCTTGTGCGTCTGGACGAGGGTGATCGCCTCGAAGAGCTCGTCGAAGGTGCCGAACCCGCCCGGCAGCACGACGAACCCCTGGGCGTACTTGACGAACATCGTCTTGCGCGCGAAGAAGTACCGGAAGTTGACGCCGCGGTTGACGTACTCGTTCATGCCCTGCTCGAAGGGCAGCTCGATCCCCAGCCCGATCGACGTGCCACCGGCGTCCGAGGCCCCCTTGTTGGCGGCCTCCATGATGCCTGGCCCGCCGCCGGTCATCACGGCGTAGCCCGCCTCGACCAGCAGGCGCCCGATCTCGACCCCCAGGCCGTAGTCCTCGTGCTCGGGCCGGGTCCGCGCGGACCCGAAGACCGACACGGCCGGACCCACCTCGGCCAGGGCGCCGAATCCCTCGACGAACTCGGCCTGGATGCGCATCACCCGCCAGGGGTCGGAGTGCACCCAGTCCGTGCCGTCTCCGGGCGCCAGCAGCCGCTGGTCGGTGGTCGTGTCGGGGATCTGGGTGCCGCGCAGGAGGACCGGGCCCTTGCGGTAGCCGCGTCCCGCCTCCGGGACGCCCTCGTCGGTGCGTTCGCTCATGGGCCGAGACTACTGACCGCGCAGCCAGGTGCGCAGCGCGTCGCGGCACACGGCGAGCTCGCGCACGGGCACGCGCTCGTCGTCGGCGTGGGCGAGCGACGCGTCGCCGGGGGCGAAGTTCACGGCGGGGATGCCCAGCTGCGCGAACCGGGCGACGTCGGTCCACCCGAACTTGGGCTTCGGGCGTCCCCCGGTGAGGGTGAGCACGGCCGCGGCGAACTCCGCCGCGAGCGGGTCGTCCAGGCCCGGGCGCGCCGCGGGCGACGCGTCGGTGACGGTCACCTCGTAGCCGTCGAAGAGCTCGCGCACGTGCGCCTCGGCCTCGGCGAGGTCGCGCGACGGCGCGAACCGGTAGTTGACGGTCACCGTGCACTCGTCCGGCACGACGTTGCCGGCGATTCCTCCACGGATCCCGACGGCGTTCATCCCCTCGCGGTAGCGGAGCCCGTCGACGTCGACCTCGACCGGCTCGTACGCGGCCAGGCGCGCGAGGACCGGTGCGGCGGCGTGGATCGCGTTCTCGCCCCGCCAGGAGCGGGCCGAGTGGGCCGCCACACCACGGGTGCGCACGTCGACCCGGATCGTGCCCTGGCAGCCGCCCTCGATGTCGGCGGACGTGGGTTCGCCCAGGACGGCGAAGTCCCCGGCGAGCAGCTCGGGGTGGTTGCGCGCCAGCCGGCCCAACCCGCTCTTCGACTCCTCGACCTCCTCGTGGTCGTAGAAGACGTAGGTGAGATCGACCACGGGCTCGGCGCTCTGCTCGTGGCCCTGCCGGCCCAGCTCGACGGCGAGCGCCAGCATGACGGTGATCCCTGCCTTCATGTCGACGGTGCCACGCCCCCACAGGATCCTGTCGTCGCCCGTGCCCTCCAGCCGCGTCGGCAGGTTCGGCGGGTCGGTGAGCGGCACGGTGTCGAGATGGCCCGCCAGCACGACGCGACGGTCCCGCCCGAGCAGCGTCCGCGCGACGACGGCGTCCCCGTCGCGGGTCACCTCGAGGTGGGGCTGCTCGCGCAGGAGGGCCTCGACGGCGTCGGCGAGCGCCGTCTCGTCGCCGGAGACCGACTCGATGTCGCACACGGCGCGGAGCAGGTCCACGAGGTCGGACGCGGGGATCGTCGCCGGGTCGACGAGGT
Source organism: Isoptericola sp. GX10416 (assembly GCF_056590155.1). Taxonomy (NCBI): domain Bacteria; kingdom Bacillati; phylum Actinomycetota; class Actinomycetes; order Micrococcales; family Promicromonosporaceae; genus Isoptericola; species Isoptericola sp. GX10416. The sequence continues at coordinate 178,879 of NZ_JBWPVO010000007.1, forward strand.
CTGCATCGAAGCGGTTCTGCTGGCTGGTCACGCGTACATCGTGCCACCCTGCGCCGATAGGCTGATCCCATGACGACGCCCACCACCTCCGCCCGTTCCGCCTGGGGACTCGGCCTCGCGACCGTGGCCGACGACGGCGCCACGCTCGACGTCTGGTACCCCGCCCCCACGCTCGGAGACGCCCCCGACGACGTCGACGTGCCCGCCGATCTCGCCGCCCTCTCGCAGCGGGACGACGCGCGGCGGGTGGACGTGGCCGTCGTGCGCACCGAGATCGACCTGGACGCCCCACCGGCCGACGCCGCCGACGCCTACCTGCGCCTGCACCTCATCTCGCACCGCCTCGTGCCACCGCACGGGGTGAACCTCGACGGTCTCTTCGGCAAGCTCACGAACGTCGTGTGGACCTCGCACGGCCCGTGCAGCGTCGAGGGCTTCGAGATCACCCGGCTGCGCCTGCGCGCCTCGACGGACAAGCCCGTCACGGTCTACGGCATCGACAAGTTCCCGCGCATGGTCGACTACGTCGTGCCGTCCGGCGTGCGCATCGCCGACGCCGACCGCGTCCGGCTCGGCGCGCACCTCGCCGAGGGCACCACGGTCATGCACGAGGGCTTCGTGAACTTCAACGCGGGCACCCTCGGCGCCTCGATGGTCGAGGGCCGCATCTCCGCGGGCGTCGTCGTGGGCGACGGCTCCGACATCGGCGGCGGCGCCTCGATCATGGGCACCCTGTCCGGCGGCGGCAAGGAGATCATCTCGATCGGCGAGCGCTGCCTCCTCGGGGCGAACGCCGGCCTCGGCATCCCGCTCGGGGACGACTGCGTCATCGAGGCCGGGCTGTACGTCACGGCCGGGACCAAGGTCACCATGCTCGGTGAGATGGGCGACGAGGGTGAGCCGCGCGTGGTCAAGGCGCTCGAGCTCGCCGGACGCGACAACCTCCTGTTCCGCCGCAACTCGCGCACCGGAGCCGTCGAGGTCCTCGCCCGTGCGGCCGGCTTCGAGCTCAACGCCGCCCTCCACGCGAACTGATGACGGGGCGACGGCGCTCCGCCGCCGGTTCGGCGGTCGCCGTCGTCGTCATCCTGGCCGTCGGTGTCGCCGCCGTGGCCGGTGTGATCTGGTACCTGTCCACCCGCGAGCCGGCGCTGACCCGGGAACGGTGCACCGCCGTCCTCGACGGCACGGCCTGGGAGCTCTCGCCCGTCCAGGCGCAGAACGCCGCCCTCGTCGTGGGCACGTCGGTCCAGCGCGGCCTGCCAGCGCGGGCGGGCACGATCGGGGTCGCGACCGGGATGCAGGAGTCACGCCTGGTCAACATCGACTACGGCGACCGCGACTCGCTGGGGCTGTTCCAGCAACGCCCGTCCCAGGGCTGGGGCACCACCACGGAGATCATGGACCCGGTCTACGCCACGAACGCGTTCTACGCAGGCCTCGAGCGCGTGGACGGCTGGCGGGACCTGGAGATCACGGTGGCTGCACAGGCGGTGCAGCGCTCAGCGTTCCCCGAGGCCTATGCCCAGCACGAACCTCTCGCCCGCACGTGGGCCTCGTCGCTCACCGGGCACTCTCCCGGCTCGTTGACGTGCGAGCTGTTCGCCGTGTCGGCCGAGGACGAACCGGTCGACCTGCCCGCACGCCTGGAGCGCGACCTGGGGGTCCCGGCGGACGCCGTGTCTTCCGACGGGCCGCTGAGCCAGATCGACGCGGGAGTCCTGCCCTTCGAGAGCGCCGAGCGGTCCACGTGGGCCGTGGCCCACTGGGCGGTGGCAACAGCGAAGGCGACCGGTGCCGTCGAGGTCCGGGCGGAAGGACTCGTCTGGACGCGGGAGTCCACGGTCTGGGCACCCGTCGACCGGTCGGACCCGCTCGACGTCGGAGAGGTCCTGGTGACGCTCGGGACGGACGAGTAGGCGACCGGGCGATGCCGTGCCGGCGTTACCCGGCGCGCAGGCCCGCCATCGGGGACTGGCGCGCGGCGCGCGCCGCCGGGTAGATCCCCGCCGCGACACCCACGAGCACCGAGAGGCCGATACCGACCCCGAGCGCGGTCAGGTCGACGGTCGGTGGCACGCGGACGACGAGGCTGTAGCCGACCGAGACGAGCAGTCCCAGGAGCCCGCCCGCAAGTCCTCCGCCCAGCCCGAGCAGTCCCGCCTCCAGCACGAACTGCGTGCGGATCTGAGCCGCACGTGCCCCGACGGCGCGTCGCAACGCGATCTCGTCGCGCCGTTCGAGCACCGCGATGACCATCGTGTTGACGATCCCGATCGCGCCGACGAACAGGGCGACGGCGGCGAGCCCGAGCGCGAGGCTGCGGAACGTGGAGTCCACGGCATCCTGCGCGCCGGCCAGCGCCGACGGCTGGGAGACGGACACGGCGCGTGGCATCGCCGGGTTCGCGGTGGCGCCGAGCACCTCCCGGACGGCGTCCACGGAGCCTGTGCGGGTGCGCACGTAGATGGTGGTGCCCTCCGGATGCGGTTCCACCACCGGCCATCGGTCACCGATCAGTGCGGTCCTGTCCAGGGTGGGCAGGAGCGTGGACGGCTCCAGCACTCCGATGACGGCGTACCAGTCGTCGCCGATCCAGACGCGCTGTCCGGTCTCGACGATGCCGAGCTGCTCCGCCGCGCGGGCACCGAGCAGGGTGACCGGCAGATCCAGGTCGGCGTCGCGGAACCAGCGCCCCTCGGCAACCTGCAGGTCCATCGCGGCGGCGAGCTCGACCTGCGTGAGCGCCGCGGACAACCCGCCGCCCATCGAGTCGGGGACCAGGTCCGTGCGGAAGACCCCCACCTCGTCGAGGACGCTCACCCGCGCGGCACCTTCCACAGGCCCGATGCGGCGGATCATCTCGGGTGCCGTCTCCGGTAGAGGGACGATCTGCTGGTCGGGCCCGCTCCCGGCGCGCACCTGCAGGACGTTCGAGCCCAGGGCCTCCAGGTCCAGTCGCAGGCGTGTCTCGTTCGCCGCGGTGATGCCCATGACCGCGACGAGCGTCGCGATCCCCAGGGCGATACCCAGCATCGAAAGGACCGACCGGGAGGGTCGTGACCGCGGGCCGAGGGCCGCGGTGGCGATCATGTCGCGGGCTGCGAGGCGGGCCATCAGGCACCGACCCCGGCTGTGCGGGAGTCGGAGCGGATCCGACCGTCCTGGATACGCACCTGCCGTCCCAGGTGTGCGGCGATCGCGGCGTCGTGCGTAATCACCGCGACCGCAGCGTCGTCGAGCCCGAGGAGCAGCTCGATGACGGACTCACCCGTCGCCTGGTCCAGCGCGCCGGTCGGTTCGTCAGCGAGCACCAGGGCCGGTCCGTGCGCGATGGCCCGGGCGATCGCGACGCGCTGCTGCTCGCCTCCCGAGAGCTGGGAGGGTCGGTGGTCGGTGCGGTGACCCAGGCCGACCCGCTCGAGTGCATCGGTGGCGCGACGGCGACGTTCGGAGCGCGGATAGCCGTGGTAGAGCATGCCGAGCTCGACGTTGGCGACGGCGTCGACGTGGGTGAGCAGGTGGAACTGCTGGAAGACGAAGCCAAGGCTCCTGGCGCGCACGTCGGAGCGCTCGGCGTCGTCCATCGCTGCCGTGGAACGCCCAGCGATCCGCACCTCGCCACGTGTCGGCGTGTCCAGCGTGCCCATGATGCCGAGCAGCGTCGATTTTCCGGACCCTGACGGTCCCACGATCACTACCTGTTCGCCGGGATCGATCCGCAGGTCGACGTCGTCCAGCACGGTCAGGGGGCCGCCGGACGCGTCGTAGGTACGGCCCACACCGACGAGCTCCACGGCGGGAACGCCCGTCACGGGATCACGACCTCGTCCCCCTCTTGGAGCGACGATGACGACACGGCGACCTGTGCCTCGGCGACCAGCTGCACGTCCACGGGGACGAGCTCAGTGCCCTCGGTGGTGACCCGCTCCACCGCGTAGCCACCCTCGGCCAGGGCGACGAGGGCCGTGACGGGCATGGTCAGCGAGCCCTCGACCTTGTCCGCGACAACCGCAATCTGCACCGCGGAACCCACCATCGAGTCGACCGCGTCCTGGCCATCGACGCTGGCCACGAGCTGCGGCGGCGACGCCTCGGACTCGGACTCGTCGCCGCCCGCAGACACCTCCATGATCCGACCGGAGACCGTCTCGGCCGAAGGCAGGGTGATCTCGACGGTGTCACCGGACACCAACGCCGCGGCCTGCGAGTCCGTCACGTCGGCCGTGGCCACGACGTCGTCCGTCGTCCAGGTCAGGACCTCCCCACCGGCGGCGTCCCCGACCCGCAGCGTCAGCGACCCGATCCGTACCGAGGGAACGCCGAGCACCACGGCGTCCTCCGCGTCGATCCACTCGTGACTGGCCACGGCGGACCTGTGCTCGGCCTGGCGCACCTGCTCTTGCCCCCCGGTACCGGTACCTCCGACCGCATCCTCCGAGTCACCGGCGTCCGATTCGCCGTCCACCTCTCCCTCGGTCGCACCGTCCGCGGACTCTTCGGTCGCGTTGCCGGTGCCGGGCGGGGGTGCTGCCGCCGACCGCGCGGAGGACAAGTCGTCCCTCGCGGTGGACAGCCGCTCCTCGCCCTCGGGGCTGTCCGTCGGCGCGTCATAGCCAGCTCCCGTGTAGAGCGAACCCACCGCCGCACTGGCACCGCGGCCGAAGACGTCGTCGACGAGCGACTCGTCCAGCAGGTCGAGGTCGCGCAGCGCCTCGTTGAGCGCCAGCACGTCCGGCCCTTCATCTCCGAGCTCCAGCGTGCGCCACAGAGGCACGGCACCAGGAAGCAGGAACACCGGCCGACCGTTGACCTCGTACAGCGCCTCGCCCGGCTGGATGATGGTCCCCGGCTCCGGCAGCCAGGTGATCACGCCGTCGGCGGATGCGGTGAGCGCCCTGGGCTCGCCACGTGACAGCGTGCCGCTGAGCGTGATCCCGGAGGCCAGGGAGCCAGAGGACACCTCGGCCGTGCGCTGGGACGCGGCGCCCTCCGCTGAGGACTCGGCGTCCCGGCTGAGGGCCGGCACGGCGACCGCGAGTCCGGCGGCGAGCGCGACGCAGATCCCAGCGGACCAGAGCGCAACCTTCCTACGCGGCACAGTCCTGTCCCCTCTCGCCTCGGTTCACTCGGCGCCCGAGCACTCGTCGGGGTTCCGCTCACACATCGCCTCGTAGAACGGACCATCGATCGCGTCGATGTACGGGTCCATAGCCATCATCCCGTTGCTCGGATCCTCAACCCCGGCCATGAACTGAAAGAGCGGCCAGTGCTCTTCATGAGCCATGGGTGCGGAACATTCTTGCCCCAGCATGGCCGCTTCGGCGAGCTCCAGCTCTTGCGGGATGATGATGTAACCCGCCGGGTCCGGGTCCTCGATCACGGTCACCCCCGCGTCGCGAGCGCACCGCAGCCATTCGATGCTCGCTTCGACCTCCTCGGGTGCGATCCCCGTCCCCTCCTCGTCTGCGACGAACCCTGGATCGTCGAAACTGTCGATCAGCGCATCCTTGGCGCCCGGGAACGCCCCGTAGCACCGACGGATCTCCTCGTCGCGATCGACACCATCGACACCGATCGCAAACGCCGACGTATCCTCGCGGTCCACGACATACCCGTCGCCGTCGTTGGGCAGGAACGACGATCCCTCGACCTGCGCGTAGCCCACGTGGACCGAGGTCTCCGACCCACCATCGACGGCCTCGACAGCGAAGCCGGCCTCGTCCAGGCAGTCTGCGTAGTCGGCAGTCGCCGCGTTGATGTACCCATCGACCGGAAACGGCGATGACTCGATCGTCGCCACACCAACGCCGTCGTCCATCGAGCACGCGGAGATGGTCAATATCATCAGCGTGACTGGTCCCGCATACCTGGTCTTCATCGTCCACTCTTCTCGGGGCGCATGGATGGGCCGTTCGCGGGCGAAGCAATCGCGCACCTCGCCCACGAAGGAGACCTACTGGCAGTAGTAGCCCGAGGTGATGCGGTTGTTCCATGTCTTCGAAGACGTCATCCGGGTGTTCGCCAGGTTATAGATGACGTAACCCTTCTGCAGATCTAGCCGATAGCCTCGCTTGCTGGAGAGCTGATAAAAACTCGCAGTGCAGTTGTTGCCGTTGTTGTACAGCGATGTAGCCTTGTTATCCATATTGAAGTTTCCGAGATAGGAAATATATGAATGAAACTTCGCATAGGAGCCGCTGTGGCCCTTGTAATCATACAGGCACGCATATCCCGAACCACAGTCGGACAACGACGCCGCGGACGCCGTCGTCGTCCCGCCGACCAGCACACACAGCCCAGCTGCCATAGCCACGATCATCACTCTGAACTTCTTCAACACGAGATCCCCATCTCAATCGATATCTCTCGGTTGAGCCGGCTCTCGGTTGAGCAGGCTCTCGGTTGAGCAGGCTCGGCGTGGAAGCGGTGCCACGTACGCTATGGGGTGGATCACATTCACGTCAAGCTTTGGCACCGGGCGAGTCACGATCGTTTTCCGCAGGCCACCACGGACACCCCGGGCAACGCCAAGAGCGCGGGTGAACCCCGCCGTCAACGGTCGCGATGGACGACCGTGGGCAGCGGGGTTCAGCCGCGCTCTCAGGAGACGATTCAGCGCTGGTCGAGCGAGACGTAGTCGCGCGCCGTCGGGCCCGTGTAGATCTGCCGCGGGCGGCCGATCTTGGTCTGCGGGTCCTTCATCATCTCGCGCCACTGGGCGATCCAGCCAGGCATGCGGCCCAGCGTGAACAGTGGCGTGAACATGGCCGGCGAGAAGCCCATCGCCTGGTAGATCAGGCCCGTGTAGAAGTCGACGTTCGGGTAGAGCTTGCGCTCGACGAAGTAGTCGTCGCTCAGCGCGATCTCCTCGAGGCCGCGGGCGATGTCGAGCAGCTCGTCCTCGGCACCGAGCTCGTCGAGGACGGCGTCCGCGTGCTTCTTGACGATGGCGGCGCGGGGGTCGTAGCTCTTGTAGACGCGGTGGCCGAAGCCCATCAGGCGGACGCCGTCCTCCTTGTTCTTGACCTTCTTCATGAAGGTCTCCACGGAGTCGTCGCCGGAACGGATCTTTTCGAGCATGAGCAGGACGGCCTCGTTGGCCCCGCCGTGGGACGGGCCGGACAGCGCGTTGATCCCCGCGGACACCGAGGCGTACAGGGTCGCGTTGGAGGACCCCACGATGCGGACCGTCGACGTAGAGCAGTTCTGCTCGTGGTCGGCGTGCAGGATGAGCAGCTTGTCCATCGCCGAGACGACGGTCGGGTTCGCCTCCCACTCCTCGTACGGGCGGGCGAAGGTCATGCGCAGGAAGTCGTCCACGTAGCCGCGGGCCGCGTCCGGGTAGAGCAGCGGCTCGTCGCGCATCGACCGGTGGACGTACGAGGTGATGGTGCGGATCTTGGCGAGGATGAGCACCGTGGCGAGCTCGACGGCGTCGTCGTCGTGCGGGTCGAGCGACTCCGGGTAGTACGTGGCCAGCGCGTTGACGGCCGAGGCCATGATCGCCATCGGGTGCCCGCCGCGCGGGAACGTACCGAGGAAGGTGCGGAACGCCTCCGGCACGAGGGTGTGGCGGTTGATGCGGTCGGTGAACGCCGCGAGCTGCTCGGCGGAGGGCAGCTCACCGTGGATCAGCAGGTAGGAGACCTCGAGGAACGACGAGCTGTCCGCGAGCTGCTCGATCGGGTAGCCCCGGTAGCGCAGGATGCCCTGGTCGCCGTCGATGTAGGTGATGGTCGACTCGCACGACGCGGTGTTCGTGAAGCCCGGGTCGACCGTGACCATCCCGGTCTCCTTGAGCAGGGACGAGACGACGATGCCGTCGTTGCCCTCGGTGGCCGGCACCACCGGCAGGGCGCGGCCCTCGCCCGCGACGGTGAGCTCGACCGTGGCGGTCTGCTGGGTGGACGTCATGTCTTCCTTCCCTGACGAGCCCCCGGAGTCCCGTCGTCGGGACCTGGGACACGCGAACTCATGGCAATGTCATGGACTACCGCTCGGGACCACCTGAGGGCGTCTCCGCAGGGCAGCCTCGGCCTGCGGATGAAACTACCCCTCAATCCCATGCGGTTCCAATCCCCGCGTCAAGCACCTGTGATGCGCGCCACAGCACGTGCGACGGCGTCGTCGCCCGCCGTGAGCGCTACCCGGACGTGGTGCGCTCCCGCGACACCGTAGAACTCGCCCGGCCCGACGAGCACTCCGTGCTGCGCGAACCATCGCGCGAGGTCGCGCGACCTCGTCGGACCTGCGTCGTCGCCCCGCGAGCGCGCCCAGAGGTACAGCCCGGCCTCCGAGTCGTCGACGACGAGGCCTGCGGTGCGCAGCGCGGGCAGGAGCGCCTCACGACGTCGCCGGTATCGCTCGCGCTGCGCGCGGACGTGGGCATCGTCACCCAGCGCCACGACCATCGCCGCCTGCACGGGAGCGGGCACGATCATCCCGAGGTGCTTGCGGGTCGCCACGAGATCCGCCACCAGGGCGGGGTCGCCCGCCACGAACGCCGCCCGGTACCCCGCGACGTTCGACTGCTTCGACAGGGAGTAGGCGACCAGGAGGCCCTCGTGCGTGCCGCCGCTGACCCGCGGGTCCAACAGGCTGGGGACGCGGCTCGTGCCGTCCGGCGCCAGCCACCGCGGCTCCCACGGCAGCTCGGCGTAGCACTCGTCGCTCACCACGACGGCGCCGATCTCGCGAGCCGCCTCGACCACGGCGCGCAGGTGCTCGACGTCGGCCACCGCCCCCGTGGGGTTGGAGGGCGAGTTGACCCAGACGAGCCGGACGTCGGACCGTCCGGCCCACGTCGCGACGTCGTCGGCGGGGAGGGGGGTAGCGCCGGCGAGGCGGGCGCCGACGTCGTAGGTCGGGTAGGCGATCTCAGGGTGGACGACGACGTCGCCCGACCCGAGGCGGAGCAGGCTCGGCAGGAGGCCCACGAGCTCCTTGGACCCGATCGTGGGCATCACGCCGGCGGGATCGAGCCCCTGCACGCCCCGGCGCCGCGCGAACCACCCGGCGACGGCCTCGCGCAGCGCCGTGGTGCCGTAGGTCAGCGGGTAGCCGGGAGCGTCCGCGGCGCCGGCGAGGGCGCCGCGGACCACCTCCGGCGTCGGGTCGACGGGCGTGCCGACCGACAGGTCGACCATGCCGCCGGGATGAGCGGCCGCCGTCGTGCGCACGTCGTCCAGCGTGTCCCACGGGTAGGCGAGGGACCTCAGGTCGGCGAACCCCATCCGCGCGTCAGACGGCGGCGCTCAGGCCTGCGGGGGCAGGTCGGCGATCATGGGGTCGTCCTTCTCGATGAGCCCCATCTTCGCCGCACCGCCGGGCGAGCCCAGGTCGTCGAAGAACTCGACGTTCGCGCGGTAGTAGTCCTTCCACTCCTCGGGGACGTCGTCCTCGTAGTAGATGGCCTCCACCGGGCAGACCGGCTCGCAGGCGCCGCAGTCCACGCACTCGTCCGGGTGGATGTACAGCGAGCGGGAGCCCTCGTAGATGCAGTCCACGGGACACTCCTCGATGCACGCCTTGTCCTTGACGTCGACGCACGGCTGAGCGATCACGTAGGTCACTGCAGTTCCCTCCAGGTCACGGGGTGGAGCACGCTCCGGTCGTTCTCGAAGCACGTTCTCGAAGCACTCTAGTATCGCTCACGTGACAACCCCGAACCCGCTCCCCGGATCGTCCGACTGGCGAGACTGGCCGGCAGGGACCCGGGCCGTGGTACGCCGTCGGCTCTCCCTCGCGGAGGCCGCCGCGTCCGGGCAGCGCTGGACCGACGTCGTCGGCGTCGTGGTGGCGACGGACGACGACGGGATCACCCTGCGACGCGACCCCGCCCGCCCGGACGCGCCCGGCGCCGGGGAGCGGGTGCTGGTGCGGGCCGCCGACGTCGAGGCCGCCAGACCGCTGCCGCCGCGCCCTGTCCGCAGGCCGGCGCGGCCGCAGAACTGATCGCTCGTCTCGACGCGAGCGGTACTACCTCGCGCCCTCCGCTACCACCTCGGCATGGGTGGGGGTGAGGCCGACGACGACGGCGCCCGCCGTGCACCGCTCGACCAACGACGTCGGCCATCCTGTGACCAACGGCACCCGCTCCACCGGGACTGAGCCCGCACCGACCGGCGCCGGCGGGCGGCCCGCCGCACGGAGGTCGTCCGCGGCCCGGAAGAACGCGTGCGTGGAGCCGTTGCTCTCGAGCGCCTCGATCACGAGCTCCAGGTCGCGCACCACCTTGCGCAGCGCCGGGGCCACCCACGCCGCGTTCTGGGTGACCATCGCCTCGGTCCGCTCGGGGTCGGTGAACGCGACCCGGGTGCCGTCGCGGAAGCTGCCCGCTGCGAGCCCCAGCGCCACGTCACGCACCGGCGCGCCCACGACCGTGTTCAGGAGCTGGGTCGCGACCACGTGGGGCACGTGGCTGACCAACGCGGCGGCCTCGTCGTGAACGTCGTCGGTCAGGACGACGGCCGCCCCGGAGCACGGCCCGGTCACCAGGGCGAGCACCCGGACCAGCCGCGCCGGGTCCACGTCCGCCTGGATCGTCACCGCCCAGCGCACCCCGTCCAGCAGGCCGGCGTCCGAGGCGTCGAACCCGCTGTGCTCGGTGCCCGCCATCGGGTGCGCGCCGACGTACCGGTCGGCCAGCCCGGCGGCGCGGACTTCGTCGCGCACCGGGCCCTTGACGCTGCCCACGTCGGTCACCGTGGCCGACGCCGGGGCGTGGGTGGCGACCTCGGCCGCCACCCCGGGCATCGCGCGCAAGGGGGTGGCGAGGACGACAAGGTCGGCCTGCGCCACGCACGCCGCCACGTCGTCGGCCACGGACAGGCCGGCACCGCGCGCAGCGGCACGCGTGGCCGGCGAGACGTCCGTGGCCACGACGTCGACACCCCGGACCGCGAGCAGGCGGGCCAGCGACCCGCCGATGAGTCCGAGCCCGACGACGGCGACCTGCCGCGGCGCGCCCACGACGTCCTCGGCGCTCACCACAGCAGGCCCCGGTCGATGGCGGCGGCCGGGTCGACGGCGCGCACGCTGCCGGTGGGCACGTGGTCGGCCAGCAGACCTTCCAGGCCGCCCTCCCCCGGCTCGGCGGGGTAGACACCGAGCACCTTGAGCGCGTCGCCGGCATCGAGGAGGTCACCGAACAGGTCCCGCACGCCCGGCTCCCAGGGTGCGGCGTCGAGCGTCACGACGAACGCGTACTGGCCCTCGCGTGCCTTGAGCGGCCGGGCCATCAGGCTCGACATGTTCACGGCACGCGCGCCGAAGGCGTCGGTGACGCGGGCGAGGACCCCGGGGCCGGTCACCACCGGAGTGACCGCGAGCATCGTGCGCCAGGACGTCTCGTCGGACGCCGCGTGCCGCGTCGCCGCGAAGTGCTCCCCGGCCCGCTCCCGCCGGTCGAGCACCAGGAACCGCGTCCGCGCCCCGGGGAAGTCCTCGACGGCCTCGGCGAGCGTCTCGAGCCCGTAGAGCTCGCCGCACAGCCGCGGACCGAACGCCACCTGGTCCGGACCCACGTCGCGACAGGCGGCCGCGTTGGACGGCGCGGGGACCGCGACGAGCCCGCGGCCCGTCACGAACCGGTGGCACTGAGCCAGGCCGTGCGGGTGGGCGGTCGCCTCGACGAGGTCGCCGTGCCCCGGGCGCACGAACGCGTCGAAGGAGACGTCCAGCACCACCTCGTCGACCGCGACGACGTCGGCGCTGTCCAGCAACGCGTCCAACGAGGGCACGACGTGCCCCTCGACCGAGCTCTCGATGGCGACGACGCCCCGGTCGGCCCTCCCGGACGACACGGCGTCGTGCACCGCGGCGACCGTACCGAGGGGCACCTCCTCGACGGGCGCACCAGCGGTCCGTTCGGTCCAGGTGCGGGTCGCCTGATGGGTGAACGTCCCCTCCGGCCCGAGATAGGCGATCCTCACACGCCCGCCCACCGCGGCGTCAGCGCGTCCGGTCCCGGCTCGAACCGGTCCCCCGGCAGGACCGCGAGCGTGCGGTGCGCCACGGACCGCGCGTCGAGCTCGGCCACGAGCGCGTCCAGCACCGTCACCCGCGGGCAGCGGAAGGACGTGAGGAAGACGTGCGGGCCGAACGTCGAGGGATGGCTGCGCAGGTGCTGCAGGTCCACCCCGGCGTCGGCGAGCACGCCCAGCGTCTCGCGCAGGGACCCTCGGTGGTCGTCCGACGGGCCGAAGGCGAGCCACACCTGCGCGGACCCGTCGAACCGCGGCCACGCGCTGCCGGACTCCAGGAGCCCGTACCAGACCGGCCCCTGCTCCGCGAGGCGCTCGCCGCCGGGCACCTCCGCCCAGCCGGCCGGCACCCGGCTGCGCTCGACGACCAGCGAGCCGTGGTCGCCCGCGAGCAGGGCGCGCTCCTCCACCGGCGTCGCCGTCGGGACCAGCCGCGGGCTGACTCCCACCGACCGGAGGGTGTCCGCGCAGTCGCGCATCCCGGCCTCGTCGACCACGACCTGCCCGCCCACGACGCCCGGCGGTGCGACCCACACCCACTGCGGGCGGACGGGCACGGCGGCGGTCACCAGCAGGCTCGGGTCGCCGGCGAGCAGGGCCTGCTCCAGCGTCGGCGACGGCTGCTCCGGGTGACCCAGGTGCACGATGGCGGCGAGATCGTCGATGCTCGCCACGGTGTCGAGCGTCTGTGTCGTCGTCCCGAGGTCGAGCAGCTCGCCTGCCTCGTCCGGCACGGCCGACGGGACCGACGAACCCGCGGCGATGCCGGACCAGCCCGCCTCGTGAGCGGCGAGGGCCGCGTGCGCGGAGGACTCGCGGGCAGTGCGTCCCAGCATCAGTCGTCGTCCTTGTCGTCGTTCTTCGGCTTGCTGCAGCTCACCGCGTCGTCCGGCTTGTAACGCCAGAAGTTGGACTCGTCCTTGACGAGGTCGCCGTCGAGGTAGACCTTGCGGTAGACGGTGATCGCGAACCCCGCCTGCCCCCCGGAATAGGGCTCGCAGTCCGGGCTGCCCGACTTGTCGACCGTCTTGATCGGCACCACGTCCTGCTTGCCGGAGTCCGACTCCTCGACGTCGTAGTGCTCCGTGGACCAGATCTTGACGTGCAGCCGCCCGCCGGAGACGTAGCTCTGCATGAGCGCACCGTAGGGCGTGTCGTTCTTGAACTTCATGTCGATCGCCCCGACATAGATCGTCGCCTCACGACCGGCCGGGTACCGGCTGAACCAGTAGCTGTGCTGCCGGTGCTCGACGTCGTCGAAGCCGGCGAAGAACCCGGCGTTGTAGGTGGTCGTGGCCATCTGCGACAGCCCGCCGCCGACGGCGTCCACGTGCACCCCGTTGCTCACGACACCTGCGGCGTGGAAGCCGTTCGAGGTGTCGATCGGTGAGAGCGCATCGATCAGGGAGAACGTCTCGCCGGGCTTGATGAGCGTCTCGTTGACCAGCTCGGCGCCCCGCACCAGGTTCTTGGTCCGGACCGGCTCGCTGGTGAGCGGCGTGGAGAACTCGGACACCACCTCCTTGATCCCCAGCTCCTCGAGGGAGGCCTTGGAGTCCTCGGGATCCTTCTCCACCAGCTCGACGGTGGTCTCGCGCTCGGTGCTCTGCGCGGCCTCCCCGACGGCTGCCGCGACGTCCTCCGGGTCCAGCGTCGTGCCGGTCTCGCCGCCCACGATGGTGGGCTCGCCCCCCGAGAACTCGAAACGGGCGTCGTCCGGTTCGCGCAGCAGGTCGTCCGTGCGGTCGATGAGGGCACTGGTGAGCCGGTCGCCGTCGAGCTCGGCCACCAGCGCGCCGTCCGCGGGGACGAACGACGTCGAGCGGGCGAGGACGCGCTCCGGCAGCTCCGGGTTCTGCTCCCCGACGGACACCGCCACCGGACCGGAGACGATCTGCTCCGCCTGGGCGTAGGCCTCGTCCGTGGCCGCCTGGTCGATCGTCGGCGGGACCGGCTCGACGGGCAGCTCGATCGGGCCGGTGGTCACCAGCCACGACTCGACGAGCGCCTCGTCGGCGGCGTCGACCACGACCTGGGTGCCGTCGACGGCCTCGGTGGCGGCCGGCTCGCCGTCGGCGAAGCGCACCGTCCCGTCGACGGGCTCCGTCGCGAGCGACGTCGCCACCGAGGTGATGGCTGACGTCAGGGCAGCACGGTCGACGTCGACCACCGGCGGGCTCTCGGACCCGCCGGCGAGGTGCGCGACGAGCCGAGAGGGGTCCAGCGAGAACCCGGTCAGCTCCCCGATGGTCGCCGCGGCGTCGAGCGTCAGGCCGGCCTCGGCAGGGTCGACGGTGCTGGAGACGTCCCCGGCCTGGACGGTCACCGGTTCCGCCGCCCGCGGTCCGAGCCCGCTGTCGAGCGCGGTCACGGCCTGGTCGGCGTCGAGCCCACCGATGTCCACGCCGGCCACCGTGGTGCCCGAGGGGACGGAGTCCGCGACGAACCACTGAGCGCCGACGTAGAGCCCGCCGAGCACGACGACACCGCCTGCGACGCCCAGCAGCACCTTCGGCCAGCGGCTGGGCGCCCCGTCACCCTGGAGACCCTCCAGCGGCGTCCCGGTGGTGCCCGACGGCGGCGCGGAGCCACCGGCCGGGGCGTTCACCGTCTGGATCGCCTCGGTCGGCGGTGCCGCCGAGGCAGCCGGGGCAGCAGCGTCCTTGACCGTCGCGGTGCCGATGACCCGGCGCTGCTCGTAGGCACGGACCGCCGGCTGGTAGGGGGTGTCGTCCTCGTCCGTCTCGACCGTCGGGGCGGCGCGCGGCGGCTCAGGCGTGGGGGTCGGCTCGGGCCTCACCGAGGGCTCGGGCGTCGGCTGCGGGGTCGGCTCAGGCTCAGGCATGGGCTCGGGCTCGGGCTGCGGCGCCGGCTCAGGCTCCGCCGGCGGCTCAGGCGTGGGCTCAGGCTCCGTCGGCGGCTCAGGCGTGGGCTCGGGCTCGGGCTGCGGCGCCGGGGCCGGGGTCGGGGTCGGCTCCGCCGGCGGCTCAGGCGTGGGCTCGGGCTCGGGCTGCGGCGCCGGGGCCGGGGTCGGGGTCGGCTCCGCCGGCGGCTCAGGCGTGGGCTCGGGCTCGGGCTGCGGCGCCGGGGCCGGGGTCGGGGTCGGCTCCGCCGGCGGCTCAGGCGTGGGCTCGGGCTCCGGCGGCGTCGCGGAGACGCCCGGGACCTCGGTCACGAGCGTGGGCTGCGAGCTGCCGACGTCCGGCGTCCGGGTGGACTCCGGCGTCGGCTCCGGTCGGTCCGGTGACGCAGAGCTGCCCGGTGACGCGGCACCACCCTGTTCGGGCAGGTTCTCGTCGCTCTCGGTCGGCTTGCCCATCGACACGCTCCGTGCTGGTCTCGTGGGGCCGGCGCCGACCCCGCTCACGTCCTGGGCGCGGATCCCCGCGCGCCCACGAATCCTACTCGGCGCGCTGGGTCACGGCTGTTGCTCGGAGCCATCTTCGGCGAACCACCAGCGGGGCAGGAACGCCGCCACGGCGAAGATCAGCAGTCCACCGTAGGTCCAGAGGTAGCCGACCGCCTGAGCCGGCACCAGGACGTCACCGCCCGGTCCGGACGCGGAGAGCAGCTGGACGGCGACGAGCCAGCCCGCTCCGGCCGTCAGCAGCGTGACCGTGCCGGACCAGGCGCGGCAGAGCACGGCGGTGGACAGGGTCAGCAGCAGCGCCAGGGCCAGCCCCGTGGGCAGGCCGGCCCACTCGCCGCGGTGCGAGACCGTTCCGATCACCCCGACGGTCGCTCCGAGGAGCAGCGCGAGCACGCCGCGGACGACGAGCGTCCGGCCGGGCACCCGGGGCGGCGCGGACTGGGCGTGGTGGGGTGCGGGCGAGCTCACCGGACCGAGCCTACCGGCGTCATGGCGGCGGCGGCCGCGCGTCGCAGGTGCGCCGTCGCGAGCACGGGAGCGAGCACCCCGTTGCTCAGCGCGTACCGGGCGAGCACACCGCCCCCGGTCGAGGCGACGCGGCCGACGTGCTGGACCTGGGTGGTGTGCGCGGACAGCGCCGCCAGGACCTGATCGAGCACCGGGGCGACGTCCACCGCCACGGTCCCCGCGCGATCCATGCCCGTAGCGGGCACGGCGACGGGCGGCAGGTCGCCGTCCGGGTCGGGGAGGGTGAGCCCGCAGCCGTCCACGAGACGGCGCACCGACGTGTCGGACGCGAGGGAGCGGCGGGCCGCTCGCACGTCCGGCGCCGGGTCGACGACCTCCCAGCGCTCGGGCACCGCCCACGGCTCGCCGACGACGGCGGCCCGCGGGTCGGCGGCCAGCTCCAGCGCCCGGACGGTCACCTCATGGGTCCGGACGTGGTCCGGGTGGCCGTAGCCTCCACCGGCCTCGTAGGTCGCCACCACCGCGGGTCGCCGGTCCCGGACCACGGCGGCGAGCCGCCGGGCGGCGATGTCGAGCGGGACGCGCGCGAACGCCGTCGGACCGGATTCCGGTGCCGGCCCGGCGATGCCCGGCGCCACCCACGCCATCCCCGAGTCCTCGAACCGGGCCGGCTCCGCACCCGGACGGTCGGCGACGTCCACCGTGTCGAGGAAGAGACGGTCGGTCACGCCCAGCGCGGCCAAAGCACGGTCGAGCTCGGCCTCCCGGTGGGCGGCCAGCGCCGGGCCGTCGCCCTCCAGGTGAGCCAGACCGGTGGGGTGCGACAGGGTGTCGATGACCTCGCCCCGCTCGCCGCGGGTGCACGTCACGACGGTCACCCGCTCCCCCGCCGCCGCCCGCGTGGCGAGCAGGGCCCCGGTCGCGAGCGACTCGTCGTCCGGGTGCGCGTGCACCGCGAGCAGGCCGCCCCGCACGGCTCAGCCGCGCTTGGCCCGCGCCGTCGCCCGCGCGCGCTCGGTGGCGTCGAGGTTGACCTTGCGGATGCGGACGATCTCGGGCGTGATCTCCACGCACTCGTCCTCCGCCGTGAACTCGAGCGACTCCTCGAGCGTGAGCTTCTGCGGCGGGATCAGGTTCTCGAAGCTGTCCGCGGTCGACGACCGCATGTTCGTCAGCTTCTTCTCCTTGGTGATGTTGACGTCCATGTCCTCGTTGCGCGAGTTCTCGCCCACGATCATGCCCTCGTAGACCTCCTGCGTGGGCTCGACGAAGAACGTGCCGCGCTCCTGCAGGTTGATCATCGCGAACGGCGTCACGACGCCCGCGCGGTCGGCGACCAGCGAGCCCGTGGAGCGCGACTCGATGGGACCGTGCCACGGCTCGTAGCCCTCGGCGTACGACGACGCGATGCCGGTGCCGCGCGTCTCCGTGAGGAACCGGGTGCGGAAGCCGATGAGGCCGCGTGCCGGCACGACGAACTCCATGCGCACCCACCCGGTGCCGTGGTTCGCCATGGTCTCCATGCGGCCCTTGCGGGCGGCCATGAGCTGCGTGACGGCGCCGAGGTACTCCTCGGGCACGTCGATGGTCATGCGCTCCATCGGTTCGTGCCGCTTGCCGTCGATGTCCTTGGTGACGACCTGCGGCTTGCCGACCGTGAGCTCGAAGCCTTCGCGGCGCATCTGCTCCACGAGGATGGCCAGGGCCAGCTCGCCACGCCCCTGCACCTCCCACGCATCGGGGCGCTCGGTGGGCAGGACGCGCAGCGAGACGTTGCCGACGAGCTCCGCGTCGAGCCGGTCCTTGACCTGGCGCGCCGTGACCTTGTGGCCCTTGCCGCCCTTGCCCGCCAGCGGCGAGGTGTTGATCCCGACCGTCATGGAGATCGCCGGGTCGTCGACCGTGATGACGGGCAGCGGGCGCGGGTCGTCCGGGTCGGTCAGCGTCTCGCCGATCATGATGTCGGCGATGCCTGCCACGGCCACGATGTCGCCGGGGCCCGCGGACTCGGCCGGGACGCGGGTGAGCGCCTCCGTCCGGAGCAGCTCGGTGATCCGGACCTGGCTCAGGGTCCCGTCGTGACGCGCCCACGCGACCGTCTGGCCCTTGCGCAGCGTCCCGTTGAAGACGCGCAGCAGGGCGAGCCGGCCGAGGAACGGCGAGGCGTCGAGGTTGGTGACGTGCGCCTGCAGCGGCATGTCGTCGTCGTACGTCGGCGCGGGAATGGTCTGCAGGATCGTCGAGAACAGCGGCTCGAGGTCCTCGTTCGCCGGCAGCACGCCGTCGGCGGGCTGCTCGGTGGCCGCGCGGCCCGACTTGGCGGAGGCGTAGACCACCGGCACGTCGAGGACCGCGTCCACGTCGAGGTCGGGGACCTCGTCGGACAGGTCGCTCGCGAGGCCGAGCAGGAGGTCGGTGGTCTCAGCCACGACCTCGGTGATGCGCGAGTCGGGCCGGTCGACCTTGTTGACCACCACGATGACGGGCAGCTTGGCGGCGAGCGCCTTACGCAGCACGAACCGCGTCTGGGGCAGCGGCCCCTCGGAGGCGTCCACGAGCAGCACCACGCCGTCGACCATCGACAGGCCGCGCTCGACCTCGCCGCCGAAGTCGGCGTGACCCGGGGTGTCGATCACGTTGATCGTGATGCCACCGGGCTCACCCGCCTCGGCGGCGGCCGGCCCGGCGTACCGGATCGCGGTGTTCTTGGCGAGGATCGTGATGCCCTTCTCACGTTCCAGGTCGCCGGAGTCCATGACGCGTTCGTCCACCTGCTGGTGCGCGGCGAAGGCACCGGCCTGCCGCAGCATGGCGTCGACCATGGTCGTCTTTCCGTGGTCGACGTGGGCGACGATCGCCACGTTGCGCAGGTCGGAGCGCACAGACATCTACGGTTCTCTTTCCGTGGGAGGTGGGCACCCGGGAACCCGGAGCCGCTCTATCCTACCCGGACGAGCCACGCCTCCATCGCGGTCGGCGTGCGCCACCGCCGGGACCGCGTTCCGCGGACCGCCCGCTGATCTCCGCGAAGTTCTCCGTGACGTGCTCGGTCACGTGCTCGGTGACGCGCTCCGTGAGCTCTCGGCGGCGCAACCGTCGCTCGGCCCGCGTGATCGTCTGGTGCTCCTCGTTGAGGGCCTTCCACACGGCGAACATCATGGCGATCACCACGAGCGAGAACGGCAGGGCCGTCAGGATGGACGCCGTCTGCAACGCCTCGAGGCCGCCCGCGTAGAGCAGGGCGGCGGCGACACCGCCCTCGAGGATGGCCCAGAACAACCGGCTCCACAGCGGCGGGTTGGGGTCGCCGCCGTTGGCGAGCATGTCCACCACGAACGACCCGGAGTCGGACGAGGTCACGAAGAAGACGACGACGAGGACCATCGCGACGACCCCCATCCAGGCCCCGCCGCCGGGTATCGACTCGAAGAGCTGGAACATCGCCGTGTCGCTGTTGACCGCCAGATCACCGGTCTCCGGGTCGGGCAGCAGCATGGAGCCCGGCTCGTTGCGCTCCTGGTGGATGGCCGAGCCCCCGAAGACGCTGAACCAGATCGTGCTGACGAACATCGGCACCAACAGGGTCCCCAGGACGAACTCGCGCACGGTGCGGCCGCGGGAGATGCGGGCGATGAAGAGCCCGACGAAGGGCGCCCAGGAGATCCACCAGCCCCAGTAGAAGATGGTCCAGCTCGACTCCCAGGCCAGGCCGGCGTCGCCCTGGAACGCCAGGGTGTCGAACGTCATGAACATGACGTTCTGGAAGTAGTAGCCGATGGACTGCACCCACTCGCGCAGGACGAAGAGGGAGGAGCCCATGATGAGCACCGCGACCATCAGAGCGCCGGCGAGCATCATGTTCACGTTGGACAACCACTTGATGCCGCGTTCGAGCCCGGAGGCCACGGAGACCGCGGCCACAGCGGTGATGCCGGCGATGAGCCCCATCTCCAGCGCCACGCTCGGGTCCACGACGCCGAGGTATCCGAGCCCGGCGGCGATCTGCAGCACGCCCAGGCCGAGAGACGTCGCGACGCCGAAGACGGTGCCGAAGATCGCCAGCACGTCGATGACGTTCCCCAGCCAGCCCCGCACCCGCTTCTCGCCCAGGATCGGCTCGAGCGCCCACCGGATGGACACCGGCCGGCCCTTGCGGTGGATCGAGTATGCGAGGGCCAGGCCCACCACGACGTAGATCGCCCACGCGTGGAAGCCCCAGTGCAGGTACGTCTGACCCATCGCCGCCTGCGCCAGCGCCGGCGCCTCCCCCGCGACGCCGGGCTTCGGCGAGGTGAAGTGCGACAGCGGCTCGGCGACCCCGAAGTAGACGAGCCCGATGCCCATGCCGGTCGCGAACAGCATCGCGAACCACACGGGCAGCTTGAAGTCGGGGGCCTCCTCCTCGGGACCGAGCCTGATCTCACCGAAGCGGCTCAGGCCCATCCAGATCGCGAAGAGGACGAAGGCCGCCACGATGATGACGTAGTACCAGCCGAAGCCGTTGATGACCTTGCCCTGCAGCTCGCCCATCACGCGTTCGACGGTGTCGGTGGCCAGCATCGTGACCAGGACGAAGAGCAGGATCAGCCCGCCCGCCGGGTAGAACACGGCGGGGGCGATCGTCGATCGTCGGCGTGTCATGGTCATCACCTTCGCGCTGTTCGTCCCTCGCGGCAAGCGCAGCCGTCGGCGGGCCCCGGGGGGTCCCGCCGACGGCCGGCGCGAGGCGACAGAGCGGTCAGCCGGCCAAGGCGTCGCCCTCCAGGCGTGCGCCGGGGATCGCTGCGAGCAGGTCGCGCGTGTACTGCTCGCGGGGCGTGTCGAAGACCTCGTCCGTCGAGGCCTGCTCGACGACCTTCCCGGACTGCATGACCACCACGTCGTCGGCGATCTGGCGCACCACCGCGAGGTCGTGGGTGATGAACAGGTAGCTCAGACCGAGATCGGTCTGCAGGTCGCCCAGCAGCTCGAGGATCTGGGCCTGGACGAGCACGTCGAGCGCCGAGACGGCCTCGTCGAGCACCACCACCTCGGGCTTCAGCGCCAGGGCCCGCGCGATCGCGATGCGCTGCCGCTGGCCACCCGACAGCTCGTTCGGGAACCGCCGCATGGCCGACTGCGGCAACGAGACCATGTCCAGCAGCTCCCGCACCCGGGCCTCGCGCTCCTTCGCCGAGCCGACGCCGTGCAGCTTGAGCGGCTCCTCGATGGACCGGAAGATCGAGAACATCGGGTCGAGCGAGCCGTAGGGGTTCTGGAACACCGGCTGCACGCGGCGGCGGAAGGCGAACGCCTCCTTCGTGCCCAGCGAGGCGACGTCCACGCCGTCGAACTCCACGGCCCCGGACGTCGGTTCGAGCAGACCGAGGACCATGTTGGCCGCCGTGGACTTCCCCGAGCCCGACTCGCCCACGATGGCGAGCGTGCGCCCGCGACCGAGCGTGAACGAGACGTCGTCGACGGCCGTGAAGTCGGTCGACGAGCCGGGTCGCGGTCCACGGATCTGGAACACCTTGGTGAGGTTCTTGGCCTCGACCACGGTGGCTGGTCCCGCCACGGCGGGCGGCTCGTCCGTGTGGTGGGCGAGCAGCTCCGCGGACTCCTCGCCGTGCACGTGCGCGGTCTGGATGCGGCGCGAGGCCAGGGACGGGGCGGAGGCGACCAGCCGCTGCGTGTACGGGTGCTGCGGGTCGGCGAGGATCGCCTGGGCGGGGCCGGACTCGACCACCTTGCCCTTGAACATGACCAGCAGGTGCTCGGCACGCTCGGCGGCCAGCCCCAGGTCGTGCGTGATGAACAGCAGCGCCGTCCCGAGGTCTCGCGTCATGCCCTCGAGGTGGTCGAGGATCTGGCGCTGCACGGTCACGTCGAGGGCCGACGTCGGCTCGTCGGCGATGAGCAGCTGCGGCCGCGAGGCGAGGCCGATGCCGATCAGCGCCCGCTGCCGCATCCCGCCGGAGAACTCGTGCGGGTACTGCCGGGCGCGGCGCGCGGCGTCGGGCAGGCCGGCCTCGGCGAGCACCTCGGCGACCCGCGCGCGCAGCGCGGTCTTCGACCCCTTGAACCCGTTGGCCTTGAGAGCCTCCTCGACCTGGGTGCCGATACGCCACACCGGGTTGAGGTTGGACATCGGGTCCTGGGGAACCAGGCCGATCGCGCGTCCGCGCAGCGCCTCCTTCTCGGCCCGGGAGGCCGTGACCAGGTCGCGGCCCTCGAACCGGATGGAGCCCCCGGTGACCTTGCCGGTGCCCGGGAGCAGGTCGATGATGGCGGCCGCCGTGGTCGACTTGCCGGAGCCGGACTCGCCGACGATGGCCACGCTCTGCCCGGGGTAGACGGTGAGGTCCGCCCCGCGGACGGCCTTCACCTCGCCGGCACCGGTGGTGAAGGAGATCTCCAGGTCGCGGATCTCGAGCAGCGGCTTGCTGGGGTCGAAGGGCGCGGGACCGGCGGTGCCGTCGGCGCCCTCGTTCGTCACGGGGAACTGGGTCGTCATCGCTTGCGAGCCTTCGGGTCGAGGGCGTCGCGCACGACGTCGCCCATCATCATGAAGCCGAGCACCGTCAGGGCGAGGCCGCCGGCCGGGTAGAGGAGGATCTCCGGCGCGGTACGGATCGCACCCTGCGCGGCGGAGATGTCACCACCCCAGGAGACCGTGGACGGCGGCAGGCCGATGCCGAGGAAGCTCAGCGTCGCCTCGGCGACGATGAACTGACCGAGCGCGACCGTCGCGTAGACGATGATCGGCGCCGCGGAGTTCGGCAGCACGTGCTTCCACAGGATCTGTCCGCGGCCCATGCCGAGGGACCGGGCAGCGGTGACGAACTCGTTGTTCTTCACCGACAGCACGGTGCCGCGGGTGATCCGGGCGATCTGCGTCCACCCGAACAGCGCGAGGACGAACGCCACGGTGAAGGACGTGCGGTTGGTCGTCACCGACATGATGACGATGGCTGCGAGCACCAGCGGGATGGCGAAGAAGATGTCCGTGATGCGGCTCAGGATCGTGTCGAACCACTTGCCGTAGTACCCGGCGACCGCGCCGATCGCGGTACCGAGGACCACGACCATCGTCGTGGCGAGCACGCCGACGACGACGGACGCCCGCGCCCCGAAGATGGTGCGCGTGTAGATGTCGCAGCCCTGCCGGTCGAACCCGAAGGGGTGGCCGGCCTGCGGACCGCCCAGCGCGTCGGCCAGGTTGCAGGCACGCGGGTTCAGCGACGTGAACAGCCCGGGGAACGCGGCGACGAGCACCACGAGCACGATGATCGCGGCCGAGATCCAGAACAGCCAGCGGCCACGCATCTGGTGCCAGGCGTCCCGCCAGAGGCTGGTCGGCGCGTCGTCGGCCTTCACCGCGTCGACGGCGCCGAGACCGCCCTCGTCGATCGGTGCGACGTAGCGTTCCTGCCCGGGCCGCGGGGTCGGCGTCACCGACCCGCCCGGGTTCTCGTAGCGGTTGTCAGGCATAACGGATCCTCGGGTCGAGGGCGGCGTACAGCAGGTCCACGAGCAGGTTCGCCGCGATGTAGACCAGCACCAGCACGGTGGTCAGCGACACGACGGTCACGCTCTCGCCGCGGATGATCGCGTCGTAGAGGGTGCCGCCCACGCCGTTGATGTTGAAGATGCCCTCGGTGATGATCGCGCCGGACATCAGGGCGCCGATGTCGGCACCGAGGAACGTCACCACGGGGATCAGCGAGTTGCGCAGCACGTGGCGACCGGTCACCTCGGAGCGGCGCAGGCCGCGCGCGCGGGCCGTGCGGACGTAGTCGGCCGACATGTTCTCCGCCACGGAGGTGCGGGTGAGCCGCAGCACGTAGGCGAAGGAGACCGCGGCGAGCACCATCGCAGGCATCAGCAGACTGATGAAGTCGGGATCTCGTCCGGCGCTGACGGGCAGCCAGCCGAGCCGGACGCCGACGACGATCTGCATGACGAAACCGACCACGAACGTCGGCACCGCGATGAAGATGAGGCTCACCACCAGGGCGCTGCCGTCGAAGATCCCGCCCTTGCGCATGCCGGCGACGAGCCCGAAGCCGATGCCGAAGATCGCCTCGAAGGCCAGCGCCATGAGGGCGAGCTGGATCGTCACCGGGAAGGCGTTGGCGATCACGTCGGTGATCTCGCGGCCCCGGAAGTCGACACCGAAGTCGAGCGTCACCACGCCGCGCAGGAACAGCAGGTACTGGATGACGAAGGGCTTGTCGAGGTTGTACTCGGCGCGGATCTGCTCCTGCACCGCCTCGGGCAGACCGCGTTCACCACCGAGCGCGGCCACCGGGTCGCCGGGTCGCAGGAAGACCATGGCGTACAGCAGGAGGGTGGCCCCCAGGAACACAGGGATCACCTGCAGGAGCCTGCGTCCGAGATACCAGAGCATGCGAAGTTGTCTCCTCGTGTACCTGGAGGTTCACCCCAGGTTACGGGTTCTGTCTCGTCGCGGCGTCGCAGCCGCGAACGGCGGGAGGGGCGGAGGGCGTCGGTGGACGGTCCGTGGCCCCGCACGTCGAGTGGTCGACGTCAGACCGTACCGGACGACGCCGACCACTCGGAAACTCTCGCGACAGGACGCCGCCCCCGCAGGTGCGAGGACGGCGTCCGGTCAGCGGGTCACTCCTTGGTGATCTGGTACAGGATCGGGTCGCTGTCCCAGCCGAACTGAACGTTCTCGACCGTGTCGGCGTAGCCACCGGTCGCGTTCTGGTACCACAGCGGGATGCCCGGCAGGTCCTGGAACAGGATCTCCTGGGCCTCCTTGTAGAGCTCGGTCGCCGTCTCGGTGTCCGGGGCCGCGCCGGCCTCGGCCAGCTTGGCGTCGAACTCCTCGGAGGAGTACTGCGCGTCGTTCGAGCCGGCTCCCGAGCCGTAGATCGGGCCCAGGAAGTTGCTCATCGACGGCCAGTCGGCCTGCCAGCCACCGCGGAAGAGGCCCTCGACCTCGCCCGAGTCGCGGGCGTTGAGGAACTCGTCGAACGTGGTGTACGGCGCGAACT
Source organism: Isoptericola sp. GX10416 (assembly GCF_056590155.1). NCBI lineage: Bacteria > Bacillati > Actinomycetota > Actinomycetes > Micrococcales > Promicromonosporaceae > Isoptericola > Isoptericola sp. GX10416. Next base: position 203,709 of record NZ_JBWPVO010000007.1, read on the forward strand.
CGCAGCCGATCTCCAGGTCCTGGCGGATGGTGTTGCACACCGCGTCGACCCAGTCCTGGTGGTCGGAGTCAGCGTTGGAGGCGATCTTCAGCGTGTAGTCGTCGCCGACGGACTCCATGCTCTCGGCCTCGTCCCACAGCTCCTTGGCGCCCGCGGGGTCGTACTCGAGCACCTCCGAGCCGGGGATCTCCTCCGAGTAGCCGTCGATGACCGGCGAGGTGAAGTCGGTCGCCGGGGTGCGCGAGCCGTTGTAGAGCGTCTCGGTGATGGTGTCGCGGTCGATCGCCATCGAGATCGCCTGGCGGCGCATCACGCCGGCCTCACCCTGGAACTCGGGGAGCCACTCGGGCACGTTGACGACCTGGATGAGCGCGGCCGGCTGGTTGACCGCCCGCTCGCCGAGCTGCTCCTCGAAGGTCGCGAACGCCGACGACGGCACGTTCGGCAGCACGTCGAGGTTGCCGTCGAGCATGTCGTTGTACGCCGTGTCCTCCTCGGTGTACGCCACCATCTCGATGCCGCCGTTGGCGGGCTGGCGCGGACCCTCGTAGCCCTCACGCGGGATGAGCGTGATGAGGCTGTCGTGCTCCCAGCTCTCCAGCTCGTAGGGGCCGGCGCCGATCGGCGTCTCGCCGAACGAGTCCGGGTCCTCGAAGAAGGCCTCGGGCATCGGGAAGAACGCCGTGTAGCCCAACCAGAGGGGGAAGTCGGCCGACGGCTCGGCGAGCTCCGCGGTGAACGTGGTCTCGTCGACGGCCTCGACCTCGATGTCGGAGGCCTCCGAGTCCGAGAAGCCGGCGAAGCCGTTGAAGAAGTACTGCTGGTTCTGGGCGTTGTCCAGGTTCGCGATGAACTTCCACGCGTCCACGAAGCTGGCGGCCGTGACCGGCGTGCCGTCGGAGAAGGTCCAGCCGTCCTGGATCGTGATCGTCCAGGACTTGTTGTCCTCGGTCTCGATCGACTCGGCGATCTCGTTCTGCGCGGCGCCGTCGGCGTCGTAGTAGACCAGACCGGAGTAGATGTTCTTCACCACGAGACCGCCGTAGACCTCGTTGGTCATGCCGGGGGTCAGGGGGTTCTGGGGCTCACCGCTGTTGACGGAGACGATGCCGGTGCTGGCGCCGTCGCCCTCCGCGGTCGAGTCGCCTTCGTCGGAGCCCGAGTCTCCGCACGCAGAGAGCAGCAGCGCCGAGGCCAGGGTGAAGGCGCCGATGCCTGCTAGACGTCGTCGAGGTGTCACGTGTCCTCCTGAGTAGGTGTGCACGCTCCCGGCATGGATGTCCGGGCGCGGTGGTGCCCTGGCGCGGATGGGCGCTCACGGCACGATGCGGGAAGGAGCCTAACCCCTCGATCGTGTCCCGGGTCACTCGTCGGCGACAGGGTGCCTCGATCGTGACCCGATTGGAACGCTGACGAAACCCGGGGGCCTGCGCAAGCGCTTTCCGAGGCGCCGGATGCGACATTCGTCCGGTTCGCGACCGGGACGCACGTCACATCAGCCGACCGTCGTGCAGGTCCACCACACGGTCGGCCCGCGCCACCAGCTCCGGGTCGTGGGTGGTCACCACGGCCGCCACCCGCTGGGTGTGCACCAGCTCGCGCAGCAGGTCCATCACCCGCAGCGCCGTGGCGGAGTCGAGCTGACCGGTCGGCTCGTCGGCGAGCAGCACGCGCGGAGCCGCCACCAGGGCCCGGGCGATCCCGACCCGTTGCTGCTGCCCGCCCGAGAGCTCGTAGGGCCGCTGGGCGGCGTGCTCCGACAGGCCGACCCGGTCCAGGACCTCGGCCACCCGGCGCGCCCGCTCGGCCGGGGGTGTGCGCCGCAGCCGCAACGGTACCTCCACGTTCTCCGCCGCGGACAGCACCGGCAGCAGCCCGAACGCCTGGAACACGTAGCCGATTTCGTCCCGGCGCACGGCGAGCACCTCGTCCGGACGCATCGCCGTCAGCTCGCGCGTGCCCAGCCACACCTGGCCCGACGACGGCGCGTCCAGCCCGCCGAGCACGTTCAGCAGCGTCGTCTTGCCCGACCCGGAGGGGCCGCGGACCACCAGCAGCTCACCCGGCCCCACCGTGAGGCTCACCCCGCGCAGCGCGTGCACGGCGGCCGGCCCGCTGCCGAAGGTGCGCGTCACCTCCGTCGCCGCGAGCGCCGTCGTCGTGCCCGGTACCGCCGTCATCGGTCCCCCTCCTCGGAAGCGTCCGGCCGGACCTGGACGTGGTCCGGCTCCAGGGCGAGCCGCACCCGGTCGCGCAGGTCCAGCGCCGCGACGAAGTCCGTCGGCAGCTGCAGGCGCCCCACCCGGTCGAGCACCGCGAACTCCTGCGCGACGTGCCGCTCCACGCCCTCGTCGTCGGTCTCCGTGCGGCGCAGCACCTCGGTGGCGGTGCGGCCGTCGCGGATCTGCACGGTGCGGGCCACGTGCTCGGAGACGGTGGGGTCGTGGGTGACGATGAGCGTGGTCACCCCGGTGGCCGCGTTGACGGCGCGCAGCGCCTCCAGCACCTCCACGCTCGTGGCCTCGTCCAGCTCACCGGTCGGCTCGTCGGCGAGCAGCACCCGGGGGCGGTTGGCGACCGCCACCGCGATGGCCACGCGCTGCTGCTGGCCGCCGGACATCTCGGCCGGGAGCCGGTCGGCGAGGTCGGCCACCCCCAGCAGGTCGAGCAGCTCGGCCACCCGCTCGTCCCGCTCGCCCCGCGGCGACCGGGCCAGGTCCAGCACGAGCCGCACGTTCTGCGCGGCCGTCAGGTACGGCAGCAGGTTGCGGGACGTCTGCTGCCAGACGAACCCGACGGCGTGGCGCTGGTAGCGCACCCGCTCCCGCCTCGACATGGTCAGCAGGTCCGTACCCGCCACGACGGCCGATCCCCCGGTCGGGGTGTCCAGCCCGGACAGGATGCCCAGCAGCGTGGACTTCCCTGAGCCCGAGGCCCCCACCACGGCGACCAGCTCTCCCGCCTCGAGGCGCAGGTCCAGCCCTTGCAGGGCCTGCACCTCCACGCCGTCGGTGGCGAAGATGCGCACCAGCCCGCTGCACAGGATCTCGCTCATGCGTCCGTCCCTCCCGGTTCCATCGCCTCAGTCCGTCCCGGCCCGCAGGTGTTCGACGTCGTGCCGGCGCCCCAGCGTCCCCGCGACGGCGGTCCCGGCCGCCACGACGAGGAGCAGCCCGAGGCCGAGCGCCCCGAGCCAGAGCGGGTCGGCGGCGAGCGCCGGAGCGCTGTCGCCGCCGGTCAGCGGGGTGAGGTCGACGACGGCGAGCACGAGCGCGGGCACGGCCCAGCCCAGCGCTCCCCCGGCGAGCAGGCCGGCCGCCGTCCACGGCGCCGTCTCCCACGCCACGATCCCCCGTTCGGCCCCGCGGGGCAGCCCGAGCGTGCGCAGCACGGCCAGCAGGCGCCGCCGTGCCGGTGCCGCCAGCACCAGGGCGAGCAGCACGACCGCGGCGCTCAGCAGGACCGACAGGGCCACCGCGAGCACGAAGGCGACCTGCAGGCCTGCCGCCGACGGCGAGGCGAGCAGCTCCTGCTCGCCGTCCGTCGGGTCGTCGACGACGGCGTTCGGCTCGACCGCCGAGATCTCCTGCTCCGCACGGGCCCGGTCGGCTGCCGTGGCGCCGTCGTCGAGGCCCAGCAGAGCGAGGCGGGAGAAGCCCGGGTCGACGTCGAGCCGCTCGACGGCCACGGCGTCGACGAGCAGCGCGGCGGTCGCCGGAGGGAAGCCCGGGAGCCGGTCGACCTGCTCGAGCACCTCGATCTCCGCCCCGCCCGGCCACCGCGACGGACCTTCCGCGAGGTCGCCGGCCACGATCGCCGGCAGCGCGTCGCCGGCCGGCTGCACGAGCTCCGCCGACCGGGTCGGCGCGCCCGGCACGTCGGCCTGCACGGCCGCGAGGGCCGCGGCATCGGTCGCGTACACGGTGACCGATGCCGTCCCGCTCGCGGTCCCGACCTGGACCCGGCCCAGGTCGAGCACCGGCGCGACCGCCGCCACCCCGGTGACGCCGGCGAGCGCCGAGACCGTCTCGTCGTCCATGAGCGGGCCGGCCACCCGCACGTCGGCGCCGACCGTGCCCCACGCCTGGCGGGTGACGCCGTCGCGCACCGTGGTGGCCAGCACCGTCGAGGAGGCGGCGACACCCACCGCGAGCACGAGGGCCAGGGCCGGCACCAGCCCTCCGGCGGCGTCGCGCCGCACGCGGGCGGCACCGAGGAACGGCACCAGGTCGGCCCGGCGGGCCAGCACCTGCTCGATCCCCCGCACGGCGGGCGGCACCAGCCGCACCACGACCAGCGCCGCCGTCAGGCTGACCAGCAGCGGTGCGGCGACGATCAGCGGGTCGACGGCGGGCCCGGTGCCGGCCGCGCCGGTGACGACACCCCGGTCGAGCGCCAGCCACGTGGTCAGGCCCGCCGCGAGCGCGACGGCGCCCTCCGCGAGCAACCGGCCGCGCCGCCGTCGGGCGGGCACCGCGTCGAGGTCCGCCCGCTGGTCGCGCAGCCCGCGCGAGGACGCGACGGCACCCAGCGCGACCGCCGGGGCCAGCCCGCAGGCGAGCACCGCGAGCACCTGGCCCGGCGTGACCGCGCCCGGCACGGCAGCCAGCCCGAGCGCCGCCCCCGCGACGGCCGCGGGCAGGCCGGCGACGAGGCCCTCGGCGGCCACCACCCCCCGTACCCAGAGGCTCGACGCCCCACGCGCCCGCACCAGCGCCAACGCGCCACGGCGGCGCTCGAGGACGAGCCGGGCCGCCAGCACCAGCACCGCCACCAGGGCGCCGAGCGGGCCGACGGCGAGCACCGCGACGATCGCGTCCACCCCCTGGCGCTGGCCCAGCACCCGCTGGAGCACGTCGACCAGCCCGGAGTCCGGTTCCAGCACGACGGCGTCCCCCGCCACCGGCGTCGACGTCGTGGCGGTGAAGCCCCGGAGCTGGGCCAGGAGCGTGAGGGCCTGCGCCGACGTGACCGCGCCGGTGTCGACCGGGTACCAGATCCGGGTGGTCGGGCTGGCGACCCAGGCGCCCAGCGTGCCCGGGTCGGCGAAGACGGCGGCCGTGGCGATCTTGCCGATGTTCGGGTCGATGACGACCTCCGGCGTCACCGCGAGCGGGCCGTGCACCCAGTAGTCGGAGCCCGCGTCCCGAGGCTCCCAGATGCCGACGAGCTCGGCGGGCGGCAGCAGCGGGTCGCCGGTCGGGTGCACGGAGCCGAGGGTCCAGCCGAGCTCGGCGGCGCTCGCCGTGGACATCACCACCTCGACCGGCACGGGATCGACGTCCACCACGCCGTCGGGACCGGGCAGCAGCGCGTGCCGGTCGGACACCACGGGGGTCGGCTCGGGCCACCTGCCCTCGACGAGCTCCACCTGGTCGCGCGCCGTGGGACCCGCGCGCAGGATGATCCACGGCGAGGCAACGTCGTTGCCCTCGACCCGCTCGACGTCGACCCGCTCGCCGGAGGTGATGAGGTCCGGCTCGCCCAGGACGCCCGCCAGCGGCTGCGGCTGGCCGGCGGCCAGGTCCCGCAGACCATCGCGGTAGCCGGCCAGGTCCGGCTGGGGAGGTTCGACCGGCGCGGCCCCCGCCCCGCCCAGGACCGGACCGTCGTAGGCCACGTAGCCCTCGCCGTACCCCGGGACGCCGGGGCTCGTGGCGATGACGTCCCGGGCGATCGCCGAGGCCTGGGCCGTGGCGTGCGCGAGCTGCTCCGCGTGCAGGCTCGCGACGGCGCGCGGCACGGCCGACGTCACCGCGGCGGCGAGCAGCGCGACGACGGCGAGCGCGACGGTCGGTCCGGCAGCCGTGCGCAGGTGGCGGCGGACCAGCAGCAGGAAGCTCATCGCACCTCCGGGCGGTAGGTCGTGTCTCGCGCCTGCGCCGCGACCCGTACCGCGACGACGGCGGCGACGGCGGCCGTCCCCAGGGCTGCGGTGCCGGTCAGGGCCACCACCGTGCCCGCGTCCACGACGAGCGCGGGCTGCGCGGTGCCGACGGCGAGGCTGCCGAGCGTGGCTCCCACCAGGCCGGGGACCGTCGCGGCGGCGACGGACCACCCCGCCAGGATCCCGGCGCCCAGGGCGACGACGCCGACCACCGCCGCCTCGAGCGCGCGCCCGGCCGCCTGGGAGCGTGGCCCCAGGCCCGCGGCGCGCAGCACGACGACCTCGTCCCGCCGGCCCGACAGACCGGCGACCGCCACGACCGCCAGCCCGACGACGGCGAGCGCCGCCGCTCCTGCCGCGGCGAGCGTGAAGGCGAGGCGCACCGGAGCGGCGGCGTCCACGCCACCGCCGCCTGCCGTGACGACCTCCACGTCCTGCGGCTCCGGGGCCGACGCCGCCGCCACGGACCCGGCCGTGGTCGCGAGCCGTTCCACCGCACCTGCGTCGTCAGGGTCCGACGCGGCCAGCCAGACCTCGGCGGGCCGCGGGAGCTGCGCGGCGGTGCGCAGGAGCGAGGCGTCGAGCGTAGCGAGGTCCACCAGGGCTGCCTCGGGGTGCGGCTGGCCCGGCACCGCCGGCGTCACACCGACCACCCGCAGCGGGACCGTGGACCCCGCCGTCGTGGCCTCGACGGTGTCACCCACCGCGAGGTCCCACCGCTGGGCGGCCGCCTCGCTGACCACCGCGGGGACCGCCGTGGCGGCGGGGGTAGCAGGGTCCGTGGCGACGAGGCGCAGCCGCGAGGCGTGGTTCGAGTCCAGCACCGCGTCGATCCCGAGCGTGCCGTCGGCCGGCGTGTCGAACCGGACCGACCCGATGTCCGCCGGGGCCCAGGCGGCGGCCGACACCTCGAGCGGCACCTCGGCGGACGAGCCACCGTCCGGCACCGTCGCCGCGACCGACACGGCGAGGGCCGTCTCGCGCGGCCAGGGCACGCCGTCGAACCCGATGTCGAGCGCCACCAGGCGAGCACCGGGCGGCGCGCCTGCCGGGAGGTCCGCCGTCAGGCTCGCCGTGCTCGACCCCTCGGGCAGCTCGGTGGTGCCCGCCTCGACGACCGTGAGGGTCCCGTCGGCCGCGGCCAGCCAGGCCGACACCTCGACCTCGATGGTCTCCGTGGCCGCCGCCTCCTCCAGCTCCTCGAGGACGTCGGCGGGCAGCTCCTGAGGCGCCTGCAGGTCGACGTCGCTCGTCACGGACGCGTCCAGCGCCAGGACCAGGCCCGTCGCGTCGTCCGGCACCGACGGGGCCGTGGCGAACGGGGCGTCGCCGCGCAGCATCGCGGACAGCGGGGCGGCGTCGGGGGTGCGCACCACGGCCGACACCCGGTCGGCCGCCAGGGCCGTGAGTCCGACGGTCGCACCCTGGACGGTCGCGTCGGCGACGAGCGCCGGCGCCGCGGCGGCCACGCCGCCGAGGGCCGCCAGCTCGTCGGCGCGTGGCGGTGGCCGCTCGACACTCAGCCGACCGGGCGCCGGCACGGTCACCCGCACGTCGGTCCCGACCCGCTGCGCGATCGCGTCGGCGCGCGCCTGCTCCGACGTCCCCGCGTAGGCGCCCGCCAGCACGGCCGAACCCGAGGCGAGCACCAGCAGCACCACGCCCACGACGACCACCCGCAGGCGCCGCGCCACCTGCCGGGCGGCGAGCACCGCCGTCGTGCCCCGCCCCCGCGCGGCCAGGGCCGACCACAGGCGCGCGCCCGGACCGAGCAGCGCGAGGACGACCACGCCCAGGGCCGCCAGGACCAGCGCCGGGGCCGCGGCCGCGAGCGGGTCGGTGCGGGCGCCGTCGGGCACGACGACGAGCGGCGAGCCGAGGGATCGCAGGCGCAGCAACCCGGCCGCACCGAGCGCGACGGCGGCGACCACGGTGCCGAGCGCGGCGACCTGCCGCAGGCGCCCCGACCGGTCGGTGACCTCGCGACGGGCGACGGCGCGCGCCTGCAGCGCGACGACGGCGGTCAGGACGACGACGGAACCCACCGCCGTCAGGGCGCCCGTCCACGCGACGCTCGCCGTCGGTGCCGCGCCACGGACGGCGAGCACGCCCACCGCGAGCGCCGTGCCGGCGCCCGACGCGAGCACACCGACGACGGCGGCCTCGAGGAGGCCCGCCGCCGTGAGCTGCCGCGGCGCCGCGCCACGGGCCACGAGGATCTCGGCCTCGGTCTCGCGGGTCGCCGCGAGGAGCCGCGCGACCTGTGTCAGCGCCACCACCGCGGTCAGCGCGAGCAGGACCACGGGCACCGCGGCGACCGCGCCCGCGTCCCGCTGGGCGGTGTGCACCACCGCGGCCCGTTCGCCGAGGTCGCCCTCGACGACGACGCCGCGCACGGCCACGCCGTCGGCCTCCCGCAGGGCGGTCCGCAGTCCGTCACCACCGGCGGTGAGGCCGGCGGCGTCGCCCGACGTGAACGCCTCGAGGTCCGGCGTGACCAGCCACGTGGCGAACGGGGTGTCGGTGCCGTCCGGGGTCTCGGACCGGACCACGTCGAGCGGCGCGCCGTCGAAGACCTCGTCGACCAGCTCCCGGAAGCGCACGTCCTGCGCGGCGGCGTCCGGCGCGACGCGCGTGGTCACGGTCAGGCTCGCCGGCTCTGGCTCGGCCAGGGCCGTGCGGGCCGCGTCCGTGGTCGAGGCGACCACCGCACCGAGCATCACCCCGCTCGTCGCCGCCACGACGGCGACGAGCAGGGCGACGAGGCTCAGCAGGCCGCGGTGAGCCCTGGCCCGACGCCGCAGATAGCCCATTCAGCCGCCGAGGCGCAGCTCGACGATCTCGTCGCCGAGCTCGGCGAGGAGCCGGTGGCGGTCCTCGCGCCGCTGCTTCTGCTCGGCAGGGTCCGGCACCGGAGCAGCCGCCAGCAGCCGCCTCGTGTAGTCCTCGCGCGGGTTGCGCAGCACCGCGTCCCGGTCCCCCTGCTCCACGATGCGCCCGCCCTGCAGCACGACGACCTTGTGGGCCAGCAGGTCGATGACCGCCAGGTCGTGGCTCACGAACAGGCAGGCGAACCCGAACTGCTGCTGCAACGACGTGAACAGGTCCAGCACCGAGGCCTGCACCGAGACGTCGAGCGCCGACGTCGGCTCGTCCGCGACCAGGAGCTCCGGCTCCAGGGTGAGCGCCCGCGCGATGGAGACGCGCTGACGCTGCCCGCCGGAGAGCTCATGCGGGTAGCGGTTGTAGAACGAGCGCGGCAGCTCGACGGCGTCCAACAGCTCGAGCACCCGGTCGTGACGGGACGCGGCGTCACCCACCTGGTGCACGGCGAGCGGCTCCGCGATCGCCTCGCCCACCGGGAACCGGGGGTTGATCGAGGCGGCCGGGTCCTGGAACACGACGCCGATCCGGCGGCGCAGCGCCTTGAGCTGCTTCTTGCCGAGCGCGGCGTAGTCCTCGCCGAGGATCCGCACACCGCCCGAGACCGCCGGGATGAGCCCCAGCGCGCACTTGCCGATGGTGGACTTGCCCGAGCCCGACTCGCCGACCAGACCGACGATCTCGCCCGGACCGACGGTGAACGAGACGTCGTCGACGGCGCGGAACGCCGGCTTGCCCAGACGGTGGTACTCGATGACCAGGTTGTCGAGGGCCAGCGCCGGCTTCACACGACCGGGCTCGCTCGCCTGCCCCGCGGCGACCTCGGCCTGGCCGACGCCCTCCCCCAGGTGGGGCACCGCACCGAGGAGCTTCTTCGTGTACTGGTGCTGCGGGTTCGTCAGGACCTGCTCGGCGGTGCCCGTCTCCACGAGGTCGCCCCGGAGCATCACCGCGACGCGGTCGGCCATGTCCGCCACCACGCCCATGTTGTGGGTGATCAGCAGGATGCCGGTGTCCAGCTTGTCCTTCAGCGATCGCAGCAGGTCGAGGATGTCCGCCTGCACCGTGACGTCGAGGGCCGTGGTCGGCTCGTCGGCGACGATGACCTTGGGGTCGCAGGAGATCGCCATCGCGATGACGACGCGCTGGCGCTGCCCGCCCGAGAGCTCGTGCGGGTACTGCTTGAGCCGTCGCTCCGGTTCCGGGATGCCCACCATCCGCAGCAGGTCCGCCGCACGGGCCATCGCCTGCTTGCCGTAGGCGATCCCGTGGAGCTGGAGCGCCTCGGTGAGCTGGTCGCCGATGGTCAGCACCGGGTTGAGCGCCGTCATCGGCTCCTGGAACACCATGGCGATGTCGTTGCCGCGCATCGTGCGCAGGCCCGCCTGGTCCAGCTCGCCGACGACCTTGTCGCCGACCCGGACCGTGCCGGAGACCCGGGCGTTGGCCGGGAGCAGCCCCAGCGCCGTCGTGGACGTGACGGACTTCCCGGAACCGGACTCGCCCACGAGCGCGACGACCTCGCCGGGACGGACCTCGAGCGAGACTCCCTTGACGGCGTGGACGTCACCGAACTCCGTGCCGAACGTGACCTCGAGGTCGGTGAACGACAGGACGGCGGCGCCGGTGGAGGTGGCGTCGGACGACGAGGTGATGTCGAGGGTGGTCATCAGGCCTTGGTCCTGTTCTGGCGGGGGTCGAAGGCGTCGCGCAGGCCGTCGCCGATGAAGTTCACGGTCAGGGCGATGGCGAGGATCATCAGACCCGGCCACCAGAACAGCCACGGGCGCGTGGTGAACGCCGTCTGGTAGTCGGAGATGAGCAGGCCCAGCGAGGTGTCGGGTGCCTGCACGCCGTAGCCGAGGTAGCTCAGCGACGTCTCGAGCAGGATCGCGGAGGAGATGGTCAGCGTCGCCGAGACGATGATGGTGCCGATGGCGTTGGGCAGGATGTGCTTGAAGATGATGCGGCCGCTGCCGGTGCCGACGGCCGTGGCCGCGACGACGAAGTCGCGCTCCCGCAGCGAGAGCATCTCCCCGCGCACCAGCCGGGCCAGGGACGTCCACAGCACGATGCCGAGCACGATGGTCAGCCCCCAGATCCCCCAGGCGCTCGCCATCTTGCCGAGGACGGCGGCGAGCACCAGCAGCGGGATGACCAGGAGCAGGTCGGTCAGGCGCATGAGCAGCGACTCGAGCCAGCCGCGGAAGTAGCCGGCCACGGCGCCGACCACCGTGCCGATGAGCGTGGAGATGACGCCGACGCCGAACGCGATGATGAGCGACTTCTGGGTGCCGAGCATCACCAGGGCGAAGTAGTCCTTGCCGATGGTGTCCTGGCCGAACGGGTGCTCCCACGTGGGGGCGCCCGTGCCGATCTTCTCGTACGGAGCCTCGGGGACCTTGTCCCACCACCCCGGGATCGGGCCGATCCCGATGGACGTGAAGGCGACGAGGACGATGACGGCCAGCACGACCATGGCGACGATCGCGCCCCGGTGGCGGAAGAACCGCATCCGGACGAGCTGGCCCTGGCTGTAGGACTTCTCCTGCGCCGGAGGTGTCTGGAGGTCAGTCATGGCTCGCTCCGCGGGTGTGAGGCGTACGGGTTCCGGTCATGGGTCTCACCGCCGGATCCGTGGGTCGAGGTAGGCGTAGGCGATGTCGGCGAGCATGTTCATCAGGATCGCCGCGGTACCGGTCACCAGGAAGAACGCCATCACCGGGGCGGGGTCGACGCGGTCGAGACCCTCACGGAACATGGCCCCCATGCCCTTCCAGCCGAACACGCTCTCGGTGATCACCGCGCCGCCGATGAGCCCGGCGAAGTCGAACGCCACGATCGTCGTGATGGGGATCAGCGCGTTGCGGAAGGCGTGCTTGGTGACGACCGCCCGCTCGGAGAGTCCCTTGGACCGCGCGGTGCGCACGTAGTCCTGGTTCATCACCTCGAGCATGGACGAGCGGGTGTAACGGGAGTACGACGCGACCGAGATGAGGGTCAGGACCACGGTGGGCAGCACGAGCTGCATGCCGGTGTCCAGCACCGACTCCCAGAAGTCGCCCGAGAAGTTCGGCGTCTCCGAGCCGATCGTCGAGATCGGCCGCGACTTGAGCTGCAGGAAGCTCGCCCAGCTGGCCACGAGGATGTCGAACACGATGACCAGCGAGGTGATGGCACCGGTGATACCGGAGATCAGCATCGCCTGCTTGCGTGCGTAGCCGCCCCAGGCGGCGCCGATGCCGATCGAGACGACCACGGCGAGCAGGAACAGCCCGATGAGGACCCACCACGACGACGGTTCGAGCAGGATCCCGGCGAAGGCGAGGTAGCTGAGGGCGCCAACGACGGCGGTGGTCAGCGCCGCGTACAGCACGCGGCGGTTGCCGAGCCCGGCGACGATGGCGGTCACCAGGACGGCGGCACCGAGCGACGTCAGCAGCACCATGCCGAGGCCGAAGAACGGGTTGCGGAACCAGTCAAGGGCGTTCAGCACCCACAGCACGAGAGCGACGAACGCGAAGGTCACCGCACCGGTGCTCAGGATGCGTCGCCAGGAGCCGCCGAGCACCGCTCCGACGACCACTCCGGCGACGGCCGCTGTGCCGAAGATCATCAGCGGTTTCATGTCGCCACCGGCTATCCAGTCGTTGAACCGGATCGCGCCGTACTCCTTCAGGAGGACCGCCGCCCAGAACACCGGCAGCGAGAAGAAGAGGAAGGCGAGGAACGTCACCGAGTAGTCGAACCCGGAGTACTGGCGGATGGCGGAGATGATCCCGACGGCGATCCCGACGACGATGGCGAGAAGGGTGGCCGCCGTGACCAGCCGGAGCGTCGAGGTCGCGGCTTGCGCGGTCAGGTCGAGGACGTTGGCGCCGGTGACGGTGGTGCCGAGGTCGCAGGTGCCCGCGAAGCACTGGCCGACGCCGGCGAGCCAGTCCACGTAGCGGACCACGTCCGGGTCGTCGAGCCCCATGTGATCGACGCGCGCGTCGATGAGCTGCTGCTTGTTGTCCGCGTTGCTCTCGCGCAGGTCCTTGAGCGGGTCACCGGAGTTCACGGTGAGGACGAACATGAGGAACGACGCCGCCAGCAGGACGAGGGCGGAGATGCCCAGGCGGCGGAGGATGAACTTGAGCACGAGGTGCCCCTTCACGATCGGGCAGGCGTGCGGGGACAGGGGAGCTCCCCTGTCCCCGCACGCGCGTGCCTCTCAGGCGGTCAGGACGTCAGGACGCGCGAGCCCACTGCTCCGCGTTCCACACGATGCCCGACTGCGCGGCCGTGTCACGCACGTTCTCGAGGTCGGAGCTGTACGCACCGACACCCGGGTGAGCGAACAGCGGGATGCCGAACAGCGTGTCCCAGAGCTGCTTCTCGATCACCTTGGTCTGCTCGACGTGCACCGCCTCGTCGGCGGTCGAGGCGAGGGTCTCCCACGCCTCGTCGACGACCTCGTCCGAGTAGCCGCCGTAGTTCTGCGGCTGGCCGGTCGCGTAGATGTTCTGACCGGAGGCCTTCTGGCCCGAGCCGGCCCAGGCGAACAGCGCGACCTCGTAGTCACCGTTGGGCAGGTCCTTGTCGAAGAACTCCGGCGAGCCGGTGTCGACGATGTCGAAGCCCACCTGGTCGCACGACGCCTTGATCGAGGCGATCTCGTCGGCGCGGCGCGGGTTGGGCGCGGAGTAGCCGATGCGGACCTCGGTGCCCTCCTCGAGACCGGCGGCCGCGAACTTCTCCTTGGCCGTCTCCAGGTCGACCTCGTCGTAGCGGCCGTCGTACGACTCGGCCACGATCTCGTCGTACTTCTCCGTCTGGAACGGGAACACCTCGCGGGCGTTCATGACCACGGCGGTGTCGTCGATCGGCTTGATCAGGTCGTCGACGATCTTCTGGCGCGGCACGCAGTAGGCGAACGCCTCGCGGGCGTCCAGGCTTTCGGAGAAGATGCCGTTGTTGAAGTTGAAGTCGAGGTGCTCCCAGGTCAGCGTCTGGCCGGTGGTGACGGTGACCTGCGAACCGAGCTGCTCGAGCTGGTCCACCGTGTCCACGGTGGCCTGCGGCTCGATGACGTCGAGGTCACCGTTCTGCAGGGCCTGGACGTGGGTGTCCGCCGCGGCGAACCGGAACGTGACGTCCTGGGTCGCGGCCGGCGGGCCCCAGTAGTTCTCGTTGGCCGTCAGGGTGATGGACTGACCGGCGACCCAACCGTCCTCCTTGAACATGTAGGGGCCGGAGGAGGGGACCAGCGCCGGGTCGGGCAGCTCGCCCGGCGTCTCGGAGAGCCAGCCCGTGTTCCAGAACTCGACGGCGTCCTCGAGGACGTCCATGTCGACCTCCTGGATCGCGGTGACGAGCTCCTCGGTGGTGATGCCGATCTGCTCGGCGACCACGTGCGCCGGGAGCGGGGTGCTGACCAGGATCTCCCAGTCGGCGTAGACGCGCTCGTAGTCGTACTGGAACGTCTTGGCGTCCGCGGCGTCGGCCTGCGGACCGTCCGGCACGTAGTCTCCGAGGGTCAGGCCGCTGATGCTGTTGAACAGCGCCTCCTCGCTCGCGTCCTCGGTGACGGCGCCGTCGGCGGTGATCGCCTGAGTGGCCCAGTCGAGCAGGAAGTCGGCGTAGGTGATGGGCGTACCGTCGGACCACACCGCGTCGTCCGCGATCGTGTACCGGACCTGCAGCGGGTCCTCGGAGATGGCCTCGTAGGTGCCGAAGTTCTCGTCGTGGCAGATCGTGCCGTCGACGCCGAAGTACCAGAAGAGACCCTGGATGCGCTCGGTCACGGCGCTGTTGTACGTGGAGTACGTCTCCGGCGTGAGGGTGTTGTAACCGAGGAACTCGTCCTCGCCGACGGAGTACTTGACCTCACCCTCCGCGGTCTCCGTGGTGCCGGTGTCGACCTTGCACGGATCGCTGATCTGCTCGGTCTCCATCGACTCCGCAGCGGTGTCCTCGGTCTGGGGCTCGTCGTCGGCTGCCGGGCTGGAGCATGCCGAGAACAGCAGGGCGCCCGCGGCGACGGCCGCGACGGCTGCGCTTGCTCGCCTGATCTTCACTGGGTTTCCTCCTCAGGGGAAGGACCCCCGTCGTGCTCGACCGGCGCGCGACGCGCTGTGTCCGGCCTCACCCTCGGAGGGTCCGTGGTGTTCGCCACACCGTACCCAGCAGAGAGTGATGCTATTCACCCTCTCGACACTTTCCGAGTTGATCGTTATGGATCTGAGACTGCCTAGAAGCACAACGCACGATTTCGCCGGTCGCACCGGAACACAAGCGAAACAAGGTGACCCTGTTCCATCACATCAACACCAGTATGGCGGTGTTATGGAAGGGGCAGGAAAGGGAATCGACCCCGAATTCCCGCACCATCAGGGGCGATGGCCTCGCTTCTCGTTGCCGCGGCGGTAGTTCCCGGTGGCCCGCGCGAGGAGCTCCTGGTCCTGGGCGTCGTCCCGGCCCAGGAGCGAGACCAGCCGGGCCGCCTTCGCCCCGGAAACCACGACCACCAGCCGGCCGCCCCTGCTGACGAGGACCCGGCCGTCCTTCGTGACCCGGTAGTCGAACGGGTCGTCCTGCAGGCTCATCGGTCCGCCTCTGCGTGGCGCCGCCAGCGGTACGGCGTCGTCGTGGACACCTTCACCATGCCCGCCCGCTCCAGGATCGGCCGGGAGTGCTCGGTCGAGTCGCTGTGCATCAGCGGCTTGCCCGCCGCGAGCGCCGACCGGGCGCGGGCAGCGGTCAGGGCCCGGTAGATGCCGCGTCCACGCCACCCCGGGCGCGTCGAACCGCCCCAGACTCCCGCGAACTCGGTGCCGGCGACGGGCTCGAGCCGCCCCGCGCTCACGATCTCGTCGCCCGCCTCCGCGATCCAGATCTCCATGGCAGGGTCGACCGCCTGCCTGCGCAGGATCGCGTCGGCGTTCCCGGCCGACGGCGGGTCCCCGAACACCTCGTCCGCCATCGCCTGCATCGCGCGGACGTCCGCCTCGGCGTCGATCCTGCGCAGCGTCACGCCGTCGGGCGGCACGACGTCGACGGCCGCGAGCTCCTCGGTCCGGCCGACCATGATCGACTCGGTCCCGTCCGGGACGAACCCGGCACCGGTCAGCGCCTCGTGCAGCCCGGGTGCGTGGTCGTGTCCACGCGTCTTCCACTCGACCCGGACGATCTCCTCGTCACCGCGGTAGTGCTCCACCGCGGACGCGACGAGCTCGCGCACGCCCGCCGCGTCGGCGCCACCGAGATCCGGGTAGGTCACGAACCCGCGGCCACCGGGGAACGTGACGAGCCGCAGCGGGCCGAGACGGTCCACTCGCGACGCCGACGGGGTCTCGGCGTCCGTGCGGAGCTGGTCGTCATAGGCGGCGAGCAGCGGAGCGAGACCGGTCATGCCCGTGACGTTGCCACCCGGTCGCGGTGAGAGCAACGCATTTCCGCGGGTCGTCGGATCCGCCTACGAGAGCGGAGCCCTGAGGTCCTCGTCCGACCACAGGGCCGCCGCCGCGTGCCCGAGCAGCAGCTTCGGGTAGTAGGTCCACGCGAACCACGGGGCCCGGGCGGACGGGCCGAGCGCGGCGTCGAGCGCGAGACCTCCGACCGTGAGGGCCACGCCCAGCGGCCGCCGACGGGCCGGGAAGCGCCGGATGACCGCCGTCGACCCCATGAGGTAGGCGTAGTGGGCCGCGGCCCAGGTGACGCCGGGGACCCGGCGGCCGATCCCCCGGTCGATCCAGGCGACGACGGCCGGGTGCACGTGCAGCGCGGCGAACGTCAGGTGGTCCGCCTCGCCCTGGCCCGGACGCTCGTACCAGCGTGCGCACGCCCGGGTGTTGTTGACGTAGGCACCACCGCTGAGGTCGACGGCGAGCAGGCAGGCCGCGACGGCACCTGCCCGGCCGGCACCGGCCCGCCGGGCGACGAGCGGTGCCACCACCGCACCGGCCACCGTCGTGGCGACGGTCAGGGCGTGGTCGACGGGCGTCGCCTCCGGCCCGACGAGCTCGGCCCAGAAGCGCCGCACCTCGCCGCGTCCGAGACTCACGCTGCCACCGTGGCACGGGGCGCGACCAGGGGCAACGGCGGGCTCCCCCAGCGTGGCGGGTGCGGTACCGGCCGGGTCCGCGAGGCGACGCGATCGTGATCAGCGATATCTGTCATTCTCCACCGACAGGGACCATCTGCTATCGGCCGGAGGCATTTGCGGCTCATCCGATCTGAGGGTGTAGTCGGGGTCTGAATGTGAAGTCGCAGGACATCGTTGACGGTTCTGTCTCAGGACATCATGGACAGTCGGTCTCATGACATCGTGGACAC